>SEAY01000190.1 GCA_004144865.1 Comamonadaceae bacterium | reverse complement strand
ATCCTGGTCGGCGGCATGACCCGCATGCCCAAGGTGCAGGAGAAGGTGAAGGAATTCTTCGGCAAGGAGCCGCGCAAGGACGTGAACCCCGACGAGGCCGTGGCCGTCGGCGCCGCCATCCAGGGCCAGGTGCTCTCGGGTGACCGCAAGGACGTGCTGCTGCTCGACGTCACCCCGCTGTCGCTGGGCATCGAGACCCTGGGCGGCGTGATGACGAAGATGATCAAGAAGAACACGACCATCCCGACCAAGTTCGCGCAGACCTTCTCCACCGCCGACGACAACCAGCCGGCCGTGACCATCAAGGTCTTCCAGGGCGAGCGCGAGATGGCCACCGGCAACAAGCTGCTGGGCGAGTTCAACCTCGAGGGCATCCCGCCGGCCCCGCGCGGCCTGCCGCAGATCGAGGTGACCTTCGACATCGACGCCAACGGCATCCTGCACGTGTCCGCCAAGGACAAGGGCACGGGCAAGGAGAACAAGATCACCATCAAGGCGAACTCGGGCCTGTCGGAAGCCGAGATCGAGAAGATGGTGAAGGACGCCGAGGTCAACGCCGCCGAGGACAAGAAGAAGCTCGAGCTGGTGCAGGCCCGCAACCAGGGCGAGGCGCTGGTGCACAGCGTGCGCAAGAGCCTGACCGAGTACGGCGACAAGATCGACGCGTCCGAGAAGGGCAAGATCGAGGCGGCCGCGAAGGAGCTGGAAGAGACGCTGAAGTCCGAGGACAAGGAAGCGATCGAAGCCAAGACCAACGCGCTGATGTCCGCGAGCCAGAAGCTGGGCGAACAGATGTACGCCTCGCAGCAGGCCGCCGGCGGCGCGGGTGCGGCTCCGGGCGCGGAAGCTGCCGCGGGCGGCGCCTCCTCGGGTCCGGCGAACGACGACAACGTCGTGGACGCTGAAGTGAAGGAAGTGAAGAAAGGTTAAACCGGACGCGCAGCGCCGGTTTAACTCGCCGCGTTCGACACCGACGCTCACGCGCGGGTCAACGCGGCGTTCTCGTTGCAGTACCTCATAAGCAATGGCCACGAAACGCGACTACTACGAAGTCCTCGGCGTCCCGAAGAACGCCTCGGACGAAGAAATCAAGAAGGCCTATCGCAAGCTGGCGATGAAGTACCACCCTGACCGCAACCAGGGGGACAGCGCCAAGGACGCGGAGGGGCGCTTCAAGGAGGCCAAGGAAGCCTACGAGATGCTCTCCGAGCCGGAGAAGCGCGCCGCGTACGACCAGTTCGGCCACGCGGGCGTGGACCCGAACATGCGCGGACCGGGCGGCCCGGGCGCCGAAGGTTTCGGCGGATTCGCCGAGGCCTTCGGCGACATCTTCGGCGACATCTTCGGCCAGGCTGGCGCGGGGGGCCGCGGCGGGCGCGGCGGCCGCCAGGTCTATCGCGGCAGCGACCTCTCGTACGCGATGGAGATCTCGCTGGAGGAAGCGGCCAAGGGCAAGGACGCGCAGATCCGCATCCCGTCGTGGGACGAATGCGAGACCTGCCACGGCAGCGGCGCCAAGCCGGGAACGCAGGCCAAGACCTGCTCGACCTGCCAGGGCGCGGGCGTGGTGCAGATGCGCCAGGGCTTCTTCAGCGTGCAGCAGACCTGCCCGCACTGCCGCGGCTCCGGCAAGATCATCCCCGAGCCGTGCCAGACCTGCCACGGCCAGGGCAAGGTGAAGCGCCAGAAGACGCTGGAAGTGCGCATCCCCGCCGGCATCGACGACGGCATGCGCATCCGGAGCGCCGGCAACGGCGAGCCGGGCACCAACGGCGGCCCGCCCGGCGACCTGTTCATCGAGATCCGCCTGCGCAAGCACACGATCTTCGAGCGCGACGGCGACGACCTGCACTGCGTGGTGCCGATCAGCATCGCCCGCGCGGCGCTGGGCGGCGAGATCGAGGTGCCCACGCTGGACGGCAAGGCGGCCATCGACATCCCCGAGGGCACGCAGGCCGGCAAGCAGTTCCGCCTGCGCGGCAAGGGCATCAAGGGCGTGCGCTCCAACGTGCCGGGCGACCTCTACTGCCACATCGCGGTCGAGACGCCGGTGAAGCTCACCGAGCACCAGCGCAAGCTGCTGAAGGAACTGGACGAATCGCTGAAGAAGGGCGGCGCCAAGCACTCGCCCGGCGAGGAGTCGTGGGCTGACAAGCTCAAGGGCTTCTTCAGCGCCTGACCCGTCGTTCCCGCGGAGGCGGGAACCCAGGGCATCCGGAAGAGCGGCCTGCGGGCCGCTTTTTCATGGGCGCCCTGGATCCCCGCCTGCGCGGGGATGACGATCTGTGGTTGCCGGGGGACAGCTGCAAGGCATGGCTGCGCATAGAAGGTGCCTTTCCCGCCCCCCTTGGCGACAATGCGGCCATGGCCCTCCGCCTGTTCCGCACCACCGGCTATTCGACCCTGCTCATGCCGGGAGAGACCCGCAAGGCCACGCACCCGGCCCGGCTGGTGCTATGGGCGAGCCTCTGGGTCGCGATCGCCTGCAACGTGGCCGTCTGGCGCTTCCTGGTCGGCGCGGCCGACTGGCGCGCCGCGGCCGGCTCCGTCGCGGTCATCGGCGGTGGCGCCGGGATGGTCCTCAGCCTTCTCGGCTGGCGGCGAACGCTCAAGCTCGCCGTCACGCTGGCCGTCATCGCCGGAGCGCTGGCGGCCGCGGGCATGTGGACGCAGCAACTCCCCGTGCACACCCTCTGGCAGGGCCCCCCGCGCACCATGATGCCGGCGTGGGCCAGCTTCATGCGCTGGCAGGTGCTGCTGCTGGTGCTGGGCCTCGCCGTGGTGCCCATCGTCTGGGCCTGGAACCATCCCCTGCGCCG
>SEAY01000099.1 GCA_004144865.1 Comamonadaceae bacterium | reverse complement strand
CGGCCACACCTGTCCCTAGAATGCAAAACGCCCGATGCGGTGCATCGGGCGTCTCTCGCCAGCCAACTCCGGCTGGAATTCAGTCCCGAATAGGTGTCAACCTATGTCAGGACGAGTCAAGCCCTGGATTCCCGCCTGCGCGGGAATGACGGTGGGCTTACTTCAGGCACGCCGCTGCACGCAGCGCCTGCGCTTTGTGTGGCCACATCACGTCGCTGCGCGACATGAGTGGCCCCCAAGGCTGCCGAACTGCTACGCGGTTGCTGGCCTGATTACTTCAGGCCAGCCGCTGCACGCAGCGCGGCAGCCTTGTCCGTGCGTTCCCAGGTGAATTCCGGCTCCTCGCGGCCGAAGTGGCCGTAGGCGGCGGTCTTGCTGTAGATCGGGCGCAGCAGGTCCAGCATCTGGATGATGCCCTTCGGGCGCAGGTCGAAGTGCTCGTTCACCAGCTGGGCGATCTTGTGGTCGGGGATCACGCCCGTGCCTTCGGTGTACACCGTCACGTTCATCGGACGCGCCACGCCGATCGCATAGGCCACCTGCACCTGGCACTGGCGCGCCAGGCCGGCGGCCACGACGTTCTTGGCCACGTAGCGCGCGGCATAGGCGGCCGAGCGGTCCACCTTGGACGGGTCCTTGCCCGAGAAGGCGCCGCCGCCGTGCGGGCAGGCGCCGCCGTAGGTGTCGACGATGATCTTGCGCCCCGTGAGGCCGCAGTCGCCCTGCGGGCCGCCGACGACGAAGCGGCCGGTCGGGTTGATCAGGTAGCGGGTTTCCTTCAGCCACTCCTTGGGCAGCACCGGCTTGATGATCTCCTCGATCACCGCCTCGACGAAGGAAGCCTTCATCTTCGTGCCGTCGCTCTGCTCGGGGCTGTGCTGGCTGGAGAGCACCACGGTGTCGATGCTGTGCGGCTTGCCGTCCACGTAGCGCATCGTCACCTGGCTCTTGGCGTCCGGCCGCAGGAAGGGCAGGCTGCCGTCCTTGCGCTTCTGCGCCTGGCGCTCCATCAGCCGGTGGGCGTAGTAGATCGGGGCGGGCATCAGCACCGGCGTCTCGTCGCAGGCGTAGCCGAACATCAGGCCTTGGTCGCCGGCGCCGGTGTTCAGGTGGTCGTCCGAAGCGTGGTCCACGCCCTGGGCGATGTCGTTCGACTGCTTGTCGTAGGCGACCAGCACCGCGCAGCCCTTGTAGTCGATGCCGTACTCGGTGTTGTCGTAGCCGATGCGCTTGATCGTGTCGCGGGCGACCTCGATGTAGTCGACGTGCGCGTTCGTCGTGATCTCGCCGGCCAGCAGCACCAGGCCGGTGTTGGCCAGCGTCTCGGCGGCCACGCGGCTGCGCGGGTCCTGTTCGAAGATCGCGTCGAGGATCGCGTCGGAGACCTGGTCGGCCAGCTTGTCGGGGTGCCCCTCGGACACCGATTCGGACGTGAAGAGGAAATCGTTCGCCATTTGAATAAACTCCGTTGACTGCTTGGGAAGGCGCGTTGCCTTCTGCCGGAGCTTGGGCGAACGCTTTAGCAGAATTCTTTAACGTCGCCCTGCAAGTAGTTCCATAACTCGGCGACGCCGCCATTTTAGAACGCGTGAAACCGCTCTTCCAACTGCTTTCCGCATGGCCCCTGGGGTTGCTGCACTTCCTGGGCGTGGCGGTGGGCTGGCTCACCTGGCTGCTCTCGCCCACCTACCGTCGGCGCTTCCGCGAGAACGCGCGCCAGGCGGGGTTGGGCTTCGCCCAGGTGCGTGCCGCCGTCGCGCAGGCCGGCATGCTGGTGATGGAAACGCCGCGCCTGTGGTTCGGCGCGATGCCCCCGGTGCAGTGGGAGGGCGCCGAAGTCATCGGGCAGCTGCTGGCCCAGCGCCGGGGCATCCTGTTCCTGACGCCGCACCTCGGCTGCTTCGAGGTGACGGCGCGGTCGTACGCGGCGCGCTTCGGGCCGGTCACGGTGCTGTACCGCCCCGCCCGCAAGCCCTGGCTGCGTGAGCTGGTCGCCACCTCGCGCGACCGCCCCAACATGACCGCCGTACCGACCACCCTGGCCGGGGTGCGCAAGATGCTGCGCGCCCTGCATGCGGGCGAGGCGGTCGGCCTCCTGCCGGACCAGGTGCCGCCGGAAGGGCAGGGCGTGTGGGCGCCTTTCTTCGGGCGCGACGCTTACACGATGACGCTGCCGGCGCGGCTGGCGCAGCAGACCGGCGCGGCGGTGTTGCTGGTCTGGGGCGAGCGCCTGCCCGCCGGCCGCGGCTATCGCGTGCACGTGCGCCCGCTGGAGGGTGAACTGGCCGCCGACCCCCGCCACGCCGCGGCGCAGGTCAACGCCGAAATGGAGCGCATGGTGCGGGCCGGCCCGCAGCAGTACCTCTGGGGCTATGCGCGCTACAAGCAGCCGCGCCGGGAAGCAAATACGTGATCAGCAAGCTGGGCATCCTCTTCATGCGTGCCATCGCGCCCCTGCCGCTGCCCTGGGTGCGCGCGCTGGGACGCTGGCTGGGCCTGTTCCTCCACGCCGTGGTGGCGTCGCGCCGGAAGGTGGTCGACACCAACCTGCGCCTGTGCTTCCCGCAATGGAGCGAGGACGAGCGCCGCCGGGCCGCGCGCGAAGTGTTCGTGTACGTGGCGCAGTCCTTCCTCGACCGGGCCTGGCTGTGGCACGCCGGGCCCGAGGTGGTGCGCCGGCGCATCGTGCTCACCGGCGCCGTCCGCGAGCTGGCGGGCACCGAGCCAACCATCATTTTCGCGCCGCACTTCGTGGGCCTGGACGCGGGCGTGACCGGCCTCACGCAGCAGCTGCCCCGGCGCATGACCGGCATCTACACGCGCCAGAGCAACCCGGTGGTGGATGCCTGGGTGCTGCAGGGCCGGCACCGCTTCGGCGGCGTCCCCATGAGCCGGCAGCAGGGCGTGCGCGAGCTGGTGGCGTCCCTGCGCGCGGGCGACCTGCTGTACCTGCTGCCCGACATGAACTTCGGCCCCGAGGAGTCGATCTTCGTGCCTTTCTACGGCGTGCCGGCGGCCACCGTGCCCTCGCTCCCGCGCTTTGCCCGCCTGGCGCGCGCGCGCGTGGTGCCGGTGGTGACCCGGCTCACGCCCACCGGCTACGAGGTGAAGGTGATGGAGGCCTGGCCCGCTTATCCCACCCGGGACGTCGAGGCCGACACGGCGCTGATGAACCTGCGGCTGCAGGAATACATCGACGCCATGCCCTCCCAGTACTACTGGGTGCACAAGCGCTTCAAGACGCGTCCGCCGGGCGAACCGGGCGTCTACTGAGGCTGGGCGAGGAAGGCGGCCAGGCGCTCGGCCACGAACGCCGGACGCTCGTGCACGATCCAGTGCGAGGCGCCGGGCACCTTCTCCAGCGTCAGGCGCGGGACGTATTCCTCCAGGCCGTCCACCAGCTCCGGCAGCAGCGCCGCGTCTTCCATCGCCCACAGCACGAAGGTGGGAATGTCCACGGTGAGCATCTCGCGCGGCAGCGTCACGGCGGCCGCGCCGGGATCCTCCGGCCGCGCGGGCCGCAGCGGCGAGGCGCGGTAGTAGTTCAGGCCGCCCGTCAGGCTGCGGTCCCAGACCGCGCGGTAGCGCGCCTTCAGGTCCTCGGTCAGCCAGGGCGCATCGCCCCAGCTGGTGAAGAACTTCCAGAGGCGCCGGTAGCCGTCTTCGCGCAGCAGTTCTTCCGCATCGAGGCGCACCAGGAAGTTCATGTACTGGCTGGCCTGCTGCTGCGCGGGACTGGACTGCAGCGCGCGCAGGAAGGTGCCGGGGTGCGGCGAGTTGATGATCGCCAGGCGCTGCGTGAGCTGCGGATGCTGGTTGGCGAAGCCCCAGGCGACGGCGCCGCCCCAATCGTGCGCCACCAGGCAGGCGAGCGGTGCGCCCTCGGCCTGCGCGAGGGCCACGATGTCCTGCACCAGGTGCTTGGGCCGGTAGGCGGAGACTTCGGCGGGCTGCGAGGAGGCCTCGTAGCCGCGCAGGTTGGGCGCCACGCAGCGGTAGCCGCCGTGGGCCGGCTGCGCGAAATGCGCCATCAGGTCGTCCCACACGAAGGCGGCTTCGGGAAACCCGTGCAGGAACATCAGGACCGGCCGCCCGCGCTCCCCGGCCGCCCGGCAGCTGAGGGTGATGCCGTGGGGAAGCGCTTGCTGCCAGGTCGCAATGGTCATGTCTGCTCCGGGTGGGCCCAGTTCCAGAGGAGGAGCGAGGCCTCCTCCACGCCCTGCTTCTTGAGGGCGGAAAACAGTTTCACCTCGCCGCCGGCCGTTTGCAGTCGCGCGATGGACAGCGCCTTGTTGGCCTCGGCGCGGTTGAGCTTGTCGGCCTTGGTGAGCAGCACCAGGAATTTCATGCCCGCCTCGACCCGCGGGCGGATCACTTCCAGCAGGATCTCGTCGAGCTCGGTCAGGCCGTGGCGCGGGTCGACCAGCATCACCACCCCGGCGAGGTTCTCGCGCGTGACGAGGTAGTTGGCCATCACCTGCTGCCAGCGGATCTTGTCGGCCTTGGGCACGGCGGCGTAGCCGTAGCCGGGCAGGTCGGCCAGCACGGCGTCCGTCAGGCCCTGCTTGCCCAGCGCGAACAGGTTGATCGCCTGGGTGCGGCCGGGCGTCTTGGACGCGAAGGCGAGTCGTTTCTGCTGGGTGAGCGTGTTGATGCAGGTGGACTTGCCGGCGTTGGAGCGGCCGACGAAGGCGATCTCCGGGACCTCCGTCGCAGGCAGGTGTTCCAGGCGGGGTGCGGTGGTGAGGAAGCGGGCCGTGTGCAGCCAGGCGACGGCTTGCGCGGCGGCGGTCGGCTCCGGCTTGGAGCTGGCGGGGGCGCGCGGGCCCGGCGTGGAGGTCATGGGAAAGGAAGAGGAGGGAAGCCAGCATTGTAGAATCCCGGGGTTTTGCGCCAATCAAGTCCAATAACCGTGATCAAGCTGCCTGCTTCCCTGCTGCTCGCCTCCGTGCTGGCCGCGTTCGCGATTTCGACCTCGGCCCAGCAGGGCGCCTCCGGTGCGGCTCCGGCCGCCAGCGCCGCGGCGCCGGGCGCCTCGGGCCTCACCGTCGCCCCGCCGGCCGCGCCCACCCAGCCTGCGCCGGGCCCCGATGCCGCCACGCCCGCCCCGGCTGCGCCCGCGGCCCAGGCTCCCGCGGCCACGGGCAAGCCGGACATCGCCGCCGGCGGCACGCGTTATGACGCCGTCTGCGCGGCCTGCCACGGCGCCGGCGGTAATTCCGGCACCCCGGCCAACCCCAAGCTGTCGCAGCAACACCCCGCGTACATCGTCAAGCAGCTGCAGGAGTTCAAGAGCGGCAAGCGCCCGAGCCCCATCATGCAGGGCTTCGCCGCGCAGCTGACCGACCAGGACATGGTGAACATCGGCGCCTACCTCGGGACCCAGAAGGCCAAGGCGGGCTTCGCCAAGGACAAGGAACTGGTGACGCTGGGCGAGAAGCTCTATCGCGGCGGCCTGCAGAGCCGCCAGCTGCCCGCCTGCGCGGGCTGCCACAGCCCCAACGGCGCCGGCATCCCGGCGCAGTACCCGCGCCTGTCGGGCCAGCACGCCGATTACACCGCCAGCCAGCTGGTGGCCTTCCGCGACGGAATCCGCAAGAACAGCCCGCAGATGTCGCAGATCGCCGCCAAGATGAGCGACCGCGAGATCCGTGCCGTCTCCGACTACATCGCCGGCCTGCGCTGATTCCGCTGCATTGTTGAACTAACCGCCGACAACCAACACAAACAAGGGCGGGCACCTCGCAGGAGGGCCCGCCTTTTCACGTCTGGAGCCGATGAATACCACCACCGCCGGCACGCGTCCGCAGAACGCTCCGCAAACCTTGCGGGGGCTGGTGGAGCTCATCTCCTCCATGCGCTTCGCCATCGCGCTGCTCACGGTCATCTGCATCGCCTCGGTGATCGGCACCGTGCTGAAGCAGCATGAGCCGCTGACGAATTACATCAACCAGTTCGGGCCGTTCTGGGCCGAGCTGTTCATGGCGATCCGGCTCAACACGGTCTACAGCGCCTGGTGGTTCCTGCTGATCCTGGCCTTCCTGGTGGTCAGCACGTCGCTGTGCATCGCGCGCAACACGCCCAAGATCTTCACCGACCTGCGCTCCTTCAAGGAGGGCATGCGGGAAAGCAGCCTGGCAGCCTTCCACCACAAGGCGGAGGGCACGTTGCCCGGCGCTCCGGAGCACGAGGCGCACCGCGTCGGCCAGGCCCTGGCCCGGGCCGGCTGGAAAGTGCGGCTGCAGCAGCGCGCCAACGGCTGGATGGTGGCCGCGCGCGCCGGCGGCGCCAACAAGGTGGGCTACCTCGCGGCGCACAGCGCGATCGTGCTGGTGTGCATCGGCGGGCTGCTCGATGGCGACCTGATCGTGCGTGCGCAGATGGCGTGGGGCGGCAAGAGCACCTATGCCGGCGGCGGCATGCTGGCCGACGTTCCGGCGCAGCACCGCCTGGCATCGACCAACCCGACCTTCCGCGGCAACCTGCTGGTCGCGGAGGGCACGCAGTCTTCCACGGCCATCCTGAGCCAGTCCGATGGCGTGCTGCTGCAGGAACTTCCTTTCGCGATCGAGCTGAAGAAGTTCGTGGTCGAGTACTACTCCACGGGCATGCCCAAGGTGTTCGCCAGCGACATCGTGATCCACGACCGCGAGACGGGCGAGAAGATCCCCGCGCGGGTGGAGGTGAACCACCCGGTGCGCCACCGCGGCATCGAGATCTACCAGAGCAGCTTCGACGATGGCGGCTCCACGGTGAAGCTCAAGGCGGTGCCGCTGGACGGCAGCGGCCGCTCCTTCGAGGTCGAGGGCGTCATCGGCGGCTCCACCGAGCTCACGCGCGGGCAGGGCGACGCCGGCCAGAAGATGCGGCTGGAATACACCGCCCTGCGCGTGATGAACGTCGAGAACCTCGGCGGGGCGGGCGCGAGTGGCGTCGATCCGCGCAAGGTGGACTTGCGCGCCTCGCTCGATGCGCGCCTCGGCGCGGCGAACAAGACCCTCAGCAAGAAGGAACTGCGCAACGTCGGGCCCAGCATTTCGTACAAGCTGCGCGATGCGGCCGGCCAGGCCCGGGAATTCCACAACTACATGCTGCCCGTGGAGCTGGGCGAGGGCGTGCCGCTGTTCCTGCTGGGCATGCGCGACACCCCGGCGGAGAGCTTTCGCTACCTGCGCATCCCGGCGGACGAGAAGGGATCGCTGGACGGCTTCCTGCGCCTGCGCGCCTCGCTGGGCGACCCGGCCCTGCGGCAGGCCGCGGTGGAAAGCTACGCGCGGCAGGCGACCGATCCGTCGCGTCCCGAGTTGTCGCGCCAGCTGATCGCCTCCACCTCGCGCGCGTTGGGCCTCTTCGCCGGCGCGGAAGCCGGGCCGGGCAAGGCGGCCGGCGGCCTGCAGGCCGTGTCCGAATTCCTGGAAGCGAATGTCCCGGAGGCCGAACGCCAGCGGGCCGGCGAAGTCCTCGTGCGCATCCTCAACGGCGCGCTGTTCGAACTCGCGCAACAGGGCCGCGAGCGCGCCGGCCTGCCGCTGCTGCCGCGCGACGACCGCACCCAGGCCTTCATGTCCCAGGCCGTGCTGGCGCTGAGCGACGCCTACCTGTATCCGGCCCCGATGGCCTTCGAACTGGTCGATTTCACGCAGGTGCAGGCCAGCGTGTTCCAGGTCACGCGCTCGCCCGGCCGGGTGATCGTGTACCTGGGTTGCGCCTTGCTGATCCTGGGGGTTTTTGCCATGCTGTATGTTCGGGAGCGCCGCCTGTGGGTCTGGCTCAGCCCCGGCGGCGCCGGATCGCAGGCGCGCATGGCCCTTTCGAGCAACCGCAAGCTGATGGACGTCGACCGCGAATTCCAGCGGCTGCGCGACGGGCTGTTGGGAGACAAGCGATGAACACTGCCACCACGACGACCACCACCATCACGCTGGAGGAAGGCTTCTTCTCCCGGCGCAATCCGTACGACTGGATCTTCGCCCTTCTGGTGACGGTGGGCGGGCTGTATGCCTTCGCGAAGTACGGCCAGTACATGGACGTGTACGAGAAGGGCATCCTGTTTGGCTCGATCCCCTCGGCCATCTGGCTCGGTTGGTTCTGGCGGCCGCTGCGCACGCTGATGGTCGTGGTGGCGGGTTTCTCGCTGCTGGGCGTGCTCTCCTACCAGGGCGAGCTGGCGCGGGCGGACCAAGTGTTCTGGCTCAAGTATTTCCTTTCCAGCCAGTCGGCCATCCTGTGGATGAGCGTCCTGTTCGTCATGAGCACGGTGTTCTACTGGGGCGGGATGGTCGTGCGCGGCCAGGGGGCGGCCATGGACCTGCTCGGATCCCGCCTCGCCTGGGTGGCCGTGGGCATGGCGCTGGTCGGCACGCTGGTGCGCTGGTACGAAAGCTACCTGCTCGGCGCCGACATCGGGCACATCCCGGTGAGCAACCTGTACGAGGTGTTCGTCCTCTTCTGCTGGATGACGGCGCTGTTCTACCTGTACTTCGAGGAGCAGTACGGCACCCGCGCCATGGGCGCCTTCGTGATGCTGGTGGTGAGCGCCGCGGTGGGCTTCCTCGTCTGGTACTCCGTGGCGCGCGAAGCGCACGAGATCCAGCCGCTGGTGCCCGCCCTCAAGAGCTGGTGGATGAAGCTGCACGTGCCGGCCAACTTCGTGGGCTACGGCACCTTCGCGCTGGCGGCCATGGTCGCGTTCGCCTACCTGGTGAAGCAGCAGGCCACCGAGACGCGCTGGTACAAGCTGGCGCCGCTGTGGATGCTGGGCGTGGTGCTGTGCTTCGAGCCGGTGGTGTTCCGCCGCACCGTGGAGGGCGGCAGCAGCTACTGGATCGTCTACATGGGTGTGTCGGCGCTGATCGTGGCCGGCATCCTGTTCGGCCGGCGCCGCATCGCCGAGCGCCTGCCCAGCCTGGAAGTGCTGGACGACGTGATGTACAAGTCCATCGCGGTGGGCTTCGCCTTCTTCACCATCGCCACCGTGCTGGGCGCCCTGTGGGCGGCCGAGGCGTGGGGTGGCTACTGGAGCTGGGACCCCAAGGAGACCTGGGCGCTGATCGTCTGGCTGAACTACGCGGCCTGGCTGCACATGCGCCTGATGAAGGGCCTGCGCGGCACCGTGTCGGCCTGGTGGGCCCTGGTGGGCCTGGCGGTCACCACCTTCGCCTTCCTCGGCGTGAACATGTTCCTGTCGGGCCTGCATAGCTACGGCGAGCTGTAACCCGCGGGCGGCCGGCGCCGAATAGCATCCGAAATCCCCTGGCCTGCGTATCCATGCCAGGAAGCACCAAGGAGTCGACATGCTGATCAGGACGGGCCGCGACGGTTTCCAGCATCCGGTGGCGAGCGAAGTCACGCCGCGCGCGGTGTATGAGGACCGGCGGCGCATGCTGCGGTGGATGGCCACGGGCGCGGCCGGCGCGGCGCTGGCCACCTGGGCCCAGCGCGAAGCCTTCGCGCAGGCGCAGCGCCCGGGCAAGCTGCCCGCCCTGCAGGCGGTGCGCTCCGGCGTCGCCGGCGCGGCCACGATGGAGAAGGTGACCGGCTACGAGGACGCCACCACCTACAACAACTTCTACGAGTTCGGCACCGACAAGGACGATCCGGCGAAGAACGCGCACACCCTGAAGACCAGCCCCTGGACGGTGGAGGTCGAGGGCCTGGTGAAGAAGCCCGGCAAGTACGCCATCGAGGACCTGCTGAAGCTCAGTGCGCAGGAAGAGCGCGTGTACCGCCTGCGCTGCGTGGAAGGCTGGTCGATGGTGATCCCCTGGGTGGGCTACTCGCTGTCGCACCTGGTGAACCGCGTCGAACCGCTGGGCAGCGCGAAGTTCGTGGAATTCCATACCCTCGCCGACAAGGCCACCATGCCCTTCGTGGGCTCGCGCGTGCTGGACTGGCCCTATGTGGAGGGGCTGCGGATGGACGAGGCCATGCATCCGCTGGCGATGCTCACCTTCGGCATGTATGGCGAGGTGCTGCCCAAGCAGAACGGCGCCCCCGTGCGCCTCGTGGTGCCGTGGAAGTACGGCTTCAAGAGCGGCAAGAGCATCGTGCGCATCCGCTTTTCCGAGCAGATGCCGCGCACGGCCTGGAACAAGGCGGCGGCCAACGAGTACGGCTTCTATTCCAACGTGAACCCGAACGTCGACCACCCGCGCTGGAGCCAGGCCACCGAGCGCCGCATCGGCGAGGACGGGCTCTTCGCCAAGAAGCGCAAGACGCTGATGTTCAACGGCTACGAGGCGCAGGTCGGCCAGCTGTATGCCGGCCTGGACCTGAAGAAGAACTATTGATGGCGCCTGCGCGCGCGCTGCTGCACCCGGCGGCCAAGCCGCTGGTGTTCGTGCTCGCGCTGCTGCCGCTGGCCTGGCTGGTGTACGGCGCCGTCACGGACAACCTGGGAGCCAACCCGGCGGAGTACCTGGTGCGCTCCACCGGCGACTGGACGCTGCGCTTCCTGTGCCTGACGCTGGCGGTCACGCCCCTGCGGGTGATGGCCGGCCTGCCGCCGCTCGCGCGCTTTCGCCGCATGCTGGGGCTCTTCACGTATTTCTACGTGGTGCTGCATTTCCTCAGCTACGGCCTGTTCGACCAAGCCTTCGACTTCACGGAGATCGCGAAGGACATCGCCAAGCGCCCGTTCATCCTGGTGGGCTTCACGAGCTTCGTGCTCCTCACGCCGCTGGCCGCGACTTCGTTCAACCGCGCCATCAAGGCGATGGGCGCGAAGCGCTGGCAGGCGCTGCACCGCATCGTGTACGTGGTGGCGCCCCTCGCCATCCTGCACTTCTTCTGGATGCGGGCGGCGAAGAACAACTTCGGCGAAGTGGCGGTGTATGCGGCGATCCTGGCGGCCCTGCTCGGGTGGCGGGTGTGGAATCGCCGGCGCGGCGCTGGGGTCGCTGCGCGAACCCAGCCTACCGGGTCGCGGCTTTCGTAGGCTGGGTTCGCGCAGCGACCCCAGCGATTCACGGCAGAAGCTTTTCCTTGCGCAACTGGTCCGCGATGTCCTCGCGCTCGCGGACGACATGCGCCTTCGCGCCGTCCACGAGGATTTCCGCGGGGCGCCCGCGCGTGTTGTAGTTGCTGGCCATCGCCATGCAGTAGGCGCCGGCGGAGAGCACCGCCAGCAGCTCACCCGGCCGCGCGGCCAGCGTGCGGTCGCGCCCCAGCCAGTCGCCGCTCTCGCACACCGGTCCCACCACGTCGTACAGCGTGCCTGCCTCCGCTCGCCGCGCCACCGGCACGATCGCATGGAAGGCCTGGTACATGGCGGGGCGCGGCAGGTCGTTCATGGCCGCGTCCACGATGCAGAAGTTCTTCTGCTCGCCGGGCTTGAGGTACAGCACCTCGGTGACGCACACGCCGGCGTTGCCCACCAGCGAACGCCCCGGCTCGATCATCAGCTGGCGCCCGCCGTAGCCGCGCGCATCGAGCAGGGCCAGCAGCTCCTTCCACAGCGCATCGGCCGCGGGCGGCTGCTCGCCGTTGTAGGCGATGCCCAGGCCGCCGCCGAAATCGATGTGCATCAGCGGGATGCCCGCCGATTCCACCGCCGCGACGAGATCGAGCACCCGCTCCATCGCGTCGAGGTACGGCCCGGTCTCCGTGATCTGCGAGCCGATGTGGCAATCGATGCCCGCCACGCGCAGCCCTGGGAGCGAAGCCGCGCGGCGGTAGGCGCGCAGCGCGTCCCGGTGCGCGATGCCGAACTTGTTGCCCTTGAGGCCGGTGGAAATGTACGGGTGCGTCTTGGGATCGACGTCGGGATTGACGCGCAGGCTCACGGGCGCCTTCACGCCCATCTCCGCCGCCACCTCGCTCAGCACCTCGAGTTCGGCCTCGCTCTCGACGTTGAAGCAGTGGATGCCGACGTCCAGCGCGCGGCGCATCTCGCGGCGCGTCTTGCCCACGCCGGAGAAAATGATGTCGTGGCCCTGCGCGCCGGCGGCCAGCACGCGCTCGAGCTCGCCGCCGGAGACGATGTCGAAGCCGCAGCCGGCGCGCGCGAACACCTGCAGGATGGCCAGCGAGGAGTTCGCCTTCAGCGCATAGAAGATCTTCGCCTTGCGGCCCGCGAAGCCGCGCTGGTAGGCGGCCAGCGCCGCCAGCATCGAGGCCTTCGAATAGACGAACAGGGGCGTGCCGTGCGCCGCGGCCAGCTCCGCCAGGCTCACGTCCTCGACGAACAGGCGGTCGCCGCGGTACAGGACGTGCGGCGCGCCGGGAAGGGTGGATGCGGTCATGGCTGGCGAGTGGGGGAGGCGCTGCCGGGCGCCGGCATGCGTTCGGGCAGCGGCGCGGAGGCCGGCTGCGCCGGCATCACGGCCGCGGGCGCGAGCGTCTGCGGCAGCGTGAGGCGGCCGGCCGCGGCCTCCCCGGTGGGCAGGAAGAGGGGGCCCTTCTGCCCGCAGGCGGCGAGCAGGCACGTTCCGGCGAGGGCCGCGAGCGCGAGGAGTCGTCGTCCCGCGGGGGGGCTGACTAGAATTTGGTGGTCACCGGACATCTGGAAATTGTAATGACCGATCTCGAATACCTCGACCGCGCGGAGGCCCTGCTTGCGAGCGTCGAGGCCAGCTGCGACCGGATCAAC
>SEAY01000189.1 GCA_004144865.1 Comamonadaceae bacterium | reverse complement strand
GGCTACTGGGCCCCGGCCTGTGCCGAGGATTGCGTGGCGAAGGTGATCTGCGTCAGGCCCACGCGGCGCGCGGCCTCCATCACGGAGATCACGGACTGGTGGGTCGCGGTGGCGTCGGCGCTGATGATCACCACCGAATCCTTGCCGGCCTTGGCCGCCTGCACCAGCGCTTCGGCCAGCACCTCGGGGCCCCGGCCGCTCACCGGCTGCTTGTTCACCATGTAGCGCCCGTCGGCCGAGACGGCGACGATCACTTCCTTCGGATAGTCGCGCGAGGCTTCCGTGTCGGCCACCGGCAGCTTGAGCTGCATCTCGGTGAACTTGCTGTACGTGGTGGTCAGCATCAGGAAGATCAGCACCACGAGCAGCACGTCGATGAACGGGATCAGGTTGATCTCCGGCTCGTCCTTCGGGCGCGGGCGGAAGTTCATGCTCTGCGCAGGTTCACCAGGTGGCGGGCGAAGCGCTCGGAGGCGAGTTCCAGCGTCAGCAGGTACTCGTCGACGCGGCCGCGGAAGTAGCGCCAGAAGATCAGCGCGGGGATCGCGACGATCAGGCCGAAGGCCGTGTTGTAGAGCGCGACCGAGATGCCGTGGGCCAGCTGGGCGGGATTGCCGCCCGGCGCGCCGCCGCCCGTGGGCGCCTGCGAGCCGAAGATCTCGATCATGCCGATCACCGTGCCCAGCAGGCCGAGCAGCGGCGCCGCCGAGGCGATGGTGGCCAGCGCGCTGAGGTAGCGCTCGAGCCGGTGCGCCACCGCGCGCCCGGTGCTTTCCATGTTGGCCCGCAGGTCCGCCTCGGTGCAGCGCGGGTCGGAGTTGAGCGCGCGAAAGCCGGAAGCGAGCACCTCGCCCAGGGCGGAGTTCTGCTCGAGCTGGCGCACGACGTCGGGCGTGGGCACCGAAACCCGCGAAACAGCGAGCGCCTCGTCCAGCAGCTTGGGCGGCGCGATGCGCGCGCTCTTCAGGCTGAGGAAGCGCTCGATGATGAGGGCGAGGGCAAGGATGGAACAGGCAATGAGCGGCCAGATCGGCCAGCCTGCGGCTTGTATGATCGAAAGCAAAAGGGTACTCCGCCGGGTCTCAGGACTGCTTTGCGAGGCGCGTTGCCCGCGCCTTCCGTGCCGCGGATTATCAGGGGGTTTCGGGCTGTAGGACGTCAGCCCGTGGCCGTAGGACGACACTCACAAAAGTTGTGGATAACTTTGTTGAGAAAACCCCCTACCCACCCCGCCGACCCGCACCGCTGCGTGCGCGTGACAGATCGATGACGAAATGAGCAGGAAAATCCCCTTGAGAATCAATCACTTGCGCGGAGAAATCAGCGTCCGCGGCGTGGCTGAGCCATATTTTGGCGCTCCCTGCGCGCTGTGGATGGAATTCCATGGGGTTTACCCTCGGGAGGGGGTGTCTTGCTGACGGACGGCGCAAATGCACCTTCCGGGGCCCGCCGCGTCTGGGCCGTAGGCGCCCTCTGCCGGGCCGTGGCGGACGCGCTGGAGGCGCGGTTCAACCCGGTGGCGGTGCGCGGCGAAATCAGCGGCTTCTCGCGCGCCGCCAGCGGCCACTGCTACTTCGCATTGAAGGATGCGCAGGGGCAGGTGCGCTGCGCCATGTTCCGCCGTTCCGCGGGCCTGCTCGACTTCGCGCCCCGCGACGGCGAACTGGTGGAAGTGACCGGCCGCCTGGGCGTGTACGAGCCGCGGGGCGACCTGCAGCTGGTGGTGGAAAGCATGCGCCGCGCCGGGCAGGGCGCCTTGTTCGAGCAGTTCCTGCGCCTGAAGGCGAAGCTCGAAGCCGAGGGCCTGTTCGAGGCACACCGCAAGCGCGAGCTGCCGCTGCTGCCGCGCGGCATCGGCATCGTCACCTCGCTGGGCGCGGCGGCGCTGCATGACGTCGCCACCTGCCTGCGCCGCCGCGCGCCGCACATCCCGGTGGTGATCGCGCCGGCCGCGGTGCAGGGTGGGCAGGCACCCACCGAACTCATCGCCGCGCTGGAGGGCATGTACCGCCTGGCGGCGCAGGGCGTGGTCGACGTCATCCTCCTGGTGCGCGGCGGCGGGTCCATCGAGGACCTCTGGGCCTTCAACGACGAACAGCTCGCCCGCGCCATCGTCCGCAGTCCCGTGCCGCTGGTGAGCGGCGTCGGCCACGAGACCGACTTCACCATCGCCGATTTCTGCGCGGACGTGCGCGCGCCCACGCCCACGGCCGCCGCGGAACTCGCGGCGCAGCCGCAGGAGACCTGGCTCGCGGCCACGGGCCTGGTGCACCAGCGGCTGCGCGAGGCGGCGCTGCGGCGCATCGACCGGGCCAGCCAGCGGCTCGACCAGGCGGCGGCGCACCTCGGCCGTCCCTCCTCGCGCACCGCCCAGCAGCACCTGCGCATAGAACGCCAGGCGCAGCGGCTGCGCTTCGCACTGGCGTCGCGCGTGCAGCGGGCGCAGGATCGCCTGGACGCCGACCGCGGCGCGCTGCGCACGGCCATCGCGCAACGCCTCGAGAATGCGGCGCGCCGCTGCGAGCGCATGGAGCTGCGCCTGCAACTGCTGGATCCGCGCCTGGTGCTGCAGCGCGGCTACGCACTGCTCACCGACACGGCGTCGGGGCACGCGATCACCAGCGTGGCGCAGGCCCACGCGGGGCAGGCGGTGCGTGCATCCCTCGCCGACGGCGAGGTTGATCTGCGCGTGCTGCCCGCTGCGGGCCATCCTGCCTAGAATCGGCGGGTTCGAAACCAATAACCCCCACGAGGAAAGAAGAGCCATGGAACACGTCCTGCCCCCCCTGCCGTACCCCATCGACGCGCTCGCGCCGCACTATTCGAAGGAAACGCTGGAGTACCACCACGGCAA
>SEAY01000012.1 GCA_004144865.1 Comamonadaceae bacterium | reverse complement strand
CGCCGCCATCCAGAAGTGCGGCTGCGCGTAGTGGTGCTTGAGGAAGTCGATCCACAGCCGCACCCGCAGGGGCAGGTGCTTGCGCTGGGGAAAGACGGCGTAGATGCCATTGGGCGGGGCGGCGAATCCGGCGAGCACCTCCACGAGGCGGCCTTGCGCGATCTCCTGCTCCACCTCCCAGGTGCTGCGCCAGGCGATGCCCCAGCCCTGCGCGCACCAGTCGTGCAGCACCTGGCCGTCGGAGCAGTCGAGGGGGCCCGCCGGCTTGATGTGGACCACTTCGCCGTCGCCGTTCTTGCCCGGCAGCACGAACGCCCAGCCGCGGGTCTGCGAGGCGTCGCTCGAGAGCGTGAGGCAGTCGAAGCGCAGCAGGTCGTTGGGATGCTCCGGCGTGCCGTGGCGGCGCAGGTACTCCGGCGTGGCCACGCACATGCGGCGGTTGTCGCCCAGCCGCACGCTCACCAGCGACGAATCGGGGAAGTCGCCCACGCGCACGGCGCAGTCGAAGCCTTCGCCGGCGAGGTCCACCACGCGGTCGCTCAGGTTGAGCGAGATCGTCACGTCGCTGTGCAGCTCACGGAAGCGCGGCACCAGCGGCGCGACGTGGCGCCGGCCGAAGCCCGCCGGCGCGGTGATGCGCAGGTGCCCGCTCGCCTTCACCCCGCCGGCACTGACGCTCGCCTCCGCGTTGGCGATGTCGGCCAGCAGCCGCTGGCAATCCTCCAGGAAGGCGCTGCCCTCGTGCGTGAGCGAGATGCGGCGGGTGGTGCGCACCAGCAGCTTCACGCCGAGCCGCTCCTCCAGCGCGTCGAGCCGGCGTCCCATGATGGCGGGCGCCACGCCTTCGGCGCGCGCGGCCGCCGTGAGGCTGCCCTTGGTGGCCACCGAGACGAAGGATTCCAGCTGCTTCAGCTTGTCCATGCGGCGCCGATTATGCGGCCGCAGGTCATGAATCGGGCGCTAATTCTTGGGAATTGCGCCGGCATCTCCGGGAACGAGCCCCGCGATCTCCTGCGGCGTGTAGCCCAGCTCCCGCAGGATTTCGGCCGTGTGCTGGCCGGCCCGCGGGGGCTGCAGGCGCAGCGGCGGGCGCTCGCCATCCAGCGTCAGGGGCAGCAGGGGCACCTGCGTCGAGCGGCCATCCGGCAGTTCCAGCGGCGCCAGTCCGCCCGTGGCGGCCAAGTGCGGATCATCGAACAGGTCCTGCGGCCGGGTGATGGGCGCGAAGGGCAAGCCCCGGCTCTCGAAGACCGCGCTGAGCTCCACCGCCGAGTGCGCAGCCAGGCGCTCGCGCAGGATGGGCAGCAGCCAGGCGCGCGCACGCACCCGGTCGTTGTTGGTCGCTAAGCGCGCGTCGGCGAGGAGGTCGGCGTAGCCGAAGGCGTCGCAGAACACCCGCCACTGGCTGTCGCTCACCGCCGCCAGGAAGATCTGCTCGCCGCCCTTCACCGTGAACACGTCGTAGACCGCCCAGGCGGAGATGCGCGCCGGCATTGGGTCCGCGGGCTGGCCCGTCACTGCGAACTGCATCATGTGCTGGGCGACGAGGAACACGTTGTTCTCGAACAGGGCGCTCTGCACTTCCTGGCCGCGGCCGGTTTTCTCCCTTTGCGCCAGCGCCGCCATCGCGCCGATGGCGCCGAACATGCCGCCCATGATGTCGTTGACGCTGGCGCCCGCGCGCAGCGGATCGCCCGCGCGGCCCGTCATGTAGGCGAGGCCGCCCATCATCTGCACCACTTCGTCGAGTGCGGTGCGGTGCTCGTAGGGGCCGGGCAGGAAGCCCTTGTGGCTCACGTAGACGAGGCGCGGATGGCGCTTCGAGAGCGAAGCGTAGTCCAGGCCGAGTTTCTTCATCGTGCCGGGCCTGAAGTTCTCGCTCACCACGTCGGCGGTGGCCACCAGCCTCAGCGCGGCTTCGCGCCCCGGCGGCGACTGCAGGTCCAGCACCACGCTCTTCTTGTTGCGGTTGAACAGGGGATAGAAGCCGGCGCCGGAGCCGAGCAGCCGCCGCGTGGTGTCGCCGCCCGGAGGCTCGACCTTGATCACCTCCGCACCCAGGTCGGCCAGCACCATGCCGCAGGTGGGGCCCATCACCATGTGGGTGAATTCGACGACGCGGATGCCGGCGTAGGGAAGAGAGGCGGGATCGGGCATGGCCGCATTCTGCAAGATGGGTCTTGCGCGGCGGTTGGCACGTCGGGGTTCGGCTTCGCGCTCACCGCCGACCTACGAAATCCTCGACGCCCGTAGGTCGGGGTGAGCGCGAAGCCGAACCCGACATGAGATCGCTGGAGGTGGGCACGCGTGCCCACCGCGAACTCACTCCGCCTTGAATCCCGAGGCCTTGATCGGCGCTTCCCAGCGCTTCAGGTGCGACGCCTGCGTCGCCGCCAGGTCGGCCGACGGCGCGTGGTTGGGCACCAGGCCGAAGTTGTAGATCTTCTCCTGCACGTCGGGCTGCCGCAGCGCGTCGGCCACGGCGCGGTCCAGGCGCGCCACGACGTCGGCGGACATGCCGGGCGGGCCGTACAGGCCGAAGAACGCGTCCGCCGCCATGTTGATGCCCTGCTCCTTCAGCGTGGGCACGTCCGGCAGCGCGCGCGAGCGCTGCTCGCCGGTGACGGCCAGGATGCGCACCTTGCCGGCCTTGTGGTGTTCGAGCGTTTCGGAGGCGGTATCCACCATCAGGGGGATCTGGCCGCCGATCAGGTCCTGCGCCGCGGGGGCGCCGCCGCGGTACGGCACGTGCGTGATCGGCACGCCCGCCACCTGCGACAGCAACAGGCCGGCGAAGTGCGGCACGGTGCCGGCGCCGGAGGTGCCATAGCTGGCCTTCGACGGGTTCGCCTTCATCCACCCCAGCACCGACTTCAGGTCGCCCTGCGGCGCCGCGGGTCCGGCGGTCACGGCGAAATCGAAGGTGACGATGCGCGAGACCGGCGTGAAATCCTTGATCGGGTCGTAGCCGATGTTGCTGTAGAGCCAGGGGGCGATGACCATCGCCCCGCTGGGCGACAGCACCAGCGTCTGCCCGTCCGGCGCGGCCCGCTTGAGCTCGCCCAGCACCAGGCGGCCGGCGGCGCCGGGCTTGTTGTCGACGATCACCGGCTGGCCGAGCGTCACGGCCATCTTCTGGGCCAGCAGGCGGGCGATCACGTCGGCCGACCCGCCCGGCGGGAAGCCCACCATGATCTTGAGGGTGCGGTCCTGGGCCAGCGCAGCCGGCGCTGCGAGGGCAAGGGTGAGGGCGGCGAGCGCTGCGAACTGGCGGCGTTTCATGGGAGTTCTCCTGGAGGTTCGTTCTGCGAGCGCGAACGTTAGCAAGCTACCATTCCGCCTGCCATCCGGGCGCACCCGGAGTCGCGTTCGATCCCAAGAGAGAGACAAGGAAGTTCCATGACCGTCATCGACGTCCACACCCACATGTTCACCCACAAGTGGCTCGCGCTGCTGCAGGAGAAGGGGGGCAGCTACAACATCCAGGAGCGGCCGGACGGCCAGAAGGAGATCTTCCGCGGCGACACGCCGGTGGTGATCCCGCAGAAGGGCCACTTCGACTGGGAGCTGCGCATCCAGCACATGGACCAGGCGAAGGTCGACGTCTCCGTGGTCTCCCTCACCTGCCCCAACGTCTACTGGGGCGGCGAGGCAGTGAGCGTGCAGGCGGCGCGCGAAGCCAACGACAACGTGGCCGACGCGCAGTCGCGCTACCCCGACCGCATCCGCTGGTTCGCCTCGCTGCCCTGGGAGTACCCGCAGCGCGCCGTGGAGGAACTCGAGCGCGCCTGCGCCAGGGGGGCCGTCGGCGTGATGGTGCTGGCCAACGTGGCGGGCAAGAGCCTGACCGATCCCATGTTCGCGCCCATCTGGAAGGCGATCGACCAGCGCAAGCTGCCGGTGCTGGTGCATCCCACCGACCCCCCGGGCGTGGACCTGATGGACATGACCAAGTTCGACCTGAGCTGGTCGGTCGGCTTCATGTTCGACACCACGCTGGCGATCACCCGCATGATCTTCGAAGGCTTCTTCGACCAGTACCCGGACCTGAAGATCATCGCGTCGCACGGCGGCGGCACCCTGCCCTACCTGGTGGGCCGCTTCG
This sequence comes from Comamonadaceae bacterium, assembly GCA_004144865.1. Lineage (GTDB taxonomy): Bacteria > Pseudomonadota > Gammaproteobacteria > Burkholderiales > Burkholderiaceae_C > Ramlibacter. Next base: position 47,226 of record SEAY01000012.1, on the reverse strand, counting down.
AGAAGGGTGACGAGGTGGAGCTGCCCTCGCGGCGGCAGATGAAGCGCAAGCCCACCGACTACCTGCGGCACATCCACTACGACTGCATCACCTACAACCCCGGCGCGCTGCAGTACCTGATCTCCGTGGTCGGCGACAGCCAGGTGATGTTCGGCACCGACTGGCCGCACTGGGTGCATGACACGAAGGGCGCCTTCGCCAACACGGCGCTGTTGCCGGAAAAGCAGATGCAGGCCGTTCGCTCTCGCAATGCGGAACGCGTTTTCGGGTTCTGAGCTCGATTAGGTGGATGCAAGTTACTGATTCCGAACTTTCAACGTTATCAATGATGGGCAGGGTTCGGAATAAAGTACCGCCATGGATCACCCCAAGGCGGTGCTGTTCGATGCCTACGGCACCCTGTTCGACGTCTACAGCGTAGGCCTGCTCGCGGAACAACTGTTCCCCGGGCAGGGCCAGGCGCTGTCCGTCCTCTGGCGGGATAAGCAGATCGAATACACGCGGCTGGTCACCACCAGCAACGACGGCGCGCATTACCAGCCGTTCTGGGAGCTGACCCGCGCCGGCCTGCGCTTCGCCTGCAAGCGCCTCGGCCTGGAACTCACGGCCGGGCGCGAGCAGCAACTGATGAACCAGTACCGGCACCTCTCGGACTTCCCCGAGGGCCGGGAGGTGCTGCAGGTCTTGAAGACCCGCGGGGTGGTCACCGGCATCCTGAGCAACGGCGACCCCGAGATGCTGGGCGTCGCCGTGCGCAGCGCCGGCCTCGAAAACCTCCTCGATCACGTGATCAGCGTCGATGCCGCGCGCAAGTACAAGACGCACCCAGACGCCTACCGCCTCGGCACGCAGGTCGTGAAGAAGCCGGCTTCGCAAATCCTGTTCGTCAGCTGCAACGCCTGGGACGCGCTCGCGGCCACCTGGTTCGGCTACCGCACGCTGTGGGTCAACCGCTACCAGCTGCCCTTCGAGGAGCTGGGTACGCAGCCCACGCGCACCGGCTCCACGCTCGACGACGTGCTGACCTTTTTCGATTCCTGAAACTCCGGAGAACTCCATGACCGACAAGACCACCATCCACGGACTGCAGGTGGACAGCGCGCTCAAGCGCTTCATCGACGAACAGGTGCTGCCCGCGGTGGGCGTGGACACCGCCCGCTTCTGGCAGGGCTTCGATGCGATCGTGCGCGACCTCTCGCCGAAGAACGCCGCGCTGCTGGCCGAACGCGACCGCCTGCAGTCGGAAATGGACGCGTGGCATCGGAAGAACCCCGGGCCGATCCGCGACATGGCGGCCTACCGCGCCTTCCTGGAGAAGATCGGCTACCTGGTGCCCGTCCCGCGCGACGCGAAGGCGACCACCGCCGACGTGGACGCCGAACTCGCGCTGCAGGCAGGCCCCCAGCTGGTGGTGCCGATCCTGAACGCGCGCTATGCACTCAACGCGGCCAACGCGCGCTGGGGCTCGCTCTACGACGCGCTGTACGGGACCGACGCGATCTCCGAAGAAGGCGGCGCCGACAAGGGCCCCGGCTACAACGAAGTGCGCGGCGCCAAGGTGATCGCCCGCGCCCGCCAGGTGCTGGACCAGGCCGCGCCGCTCGCGAGCGGTTCGCATGCCGACTCCACCGGCTACAAGGTGGAGGGTGGCAAGCTGGTGGTGCAGCTCAAAGGCGGCCAGTCCACGGGGCTGAAGGACCCGGCCCGGTTCATGGGCTACCAGGGCGAGGCCTCCGCGCCGACGTCGGTTCTCCTGAAGAACAACGGGCTGCACCTGGACGTCGTGATCGACCGCCAGCACGCGATCGGCCAGACCGACGCCGCCGGCGTGGCCGACGTCGTGGTGGAAGCGGCGCTCTCCACCATCCTCGACTTGGAAGACTCCATCGCCGCGGTCGACGCGCAGGACAAGCTGCTCGCCTACCGCAACTGGATGGGGATTCTGCAAGGCACCCTGACCGAGCAGGTGAACAAGGGCGGCAAGAGCTTCACGCGCGGCCTGAACCCCGACCGCATCTACCGCGGCGCCGATGGCGGCGAGGTGCGCCTGCACGGCCGCTCGCTGCTGTTCCTGCGCAACGTGGGCCACCTCATGACCAACCCCGCCATCCTGTGGGACGGCGGCAAGGAGATCTACGAAGGGATCATGGACGCGGTGGTCACCACGGCCATCGCCATGGTGGACCTGCAGGGCAAGGGAGCGAACGGAATCCGAAACTCGCGCACCGGCTCCGTCTACATCGTCAAGCCCAAGATGCACGGGCCCGCGGAAGTGGCCTTTGCCTCCGAACTGTTCGGCCGCGTCGAGCAGTTGCTCGGCCTGCCGGAGAACACGGTGAAGCTGGGCATCATGGACGAGGAACGCCGCACCAGCGTGAACCTGCAGGCGTGCATCGCGGCCGCCGCGTCGCGCGTGGCGTTCATCAACACCGGTTTCCTCGACCGCACCGGCGACGAGATGCACACCGCCATGTACGCGGGACCGATGATCCGCAAGGGCGACATGAAATCCAGCGCCTGGATCCAGGCCTACGAGAAGAGCAACGTGCTGGTGGGCCTGGCCTGCGGCCTGCGCGGGCGCGCGCAGATCGGCAAGGGCATGTGGGCCATGCCCGACCTGATGGCCGCGATGCTGGAACAGAAGATCGTGCACCCGAAGGCCGGCGCCAACACCGCCTGGGTGCCCTCGCCCACCGCGGCCACGCTGCACGCGCTGCACTATCACCAGGTGGACGTGTTCGCCGTGCAGCAGGAACTGGAGAAGACCCGCCTGGACGCCGAGCGCGAGGGCCTGCTGACCGGACTGCTCACCGTGCCCGTCGCCGCGGAGGCGAAGTGGAGCGCACAGGAGCGCCAGCAGGAACTGGACAACAACGCGCAGGGCATCCTGGGCTACGTGGTGCGCTGGATCGACCAGGGCGTGGGCTGCTCGAAGGTGCCGGACATCCACAACGTCGGCCTGATGGAAGACCGCGCCACCCTGCGCATTTCCAGCCAGCACATCGCCAACTGGCTGGAGCACGGCGTCGTGACGAAGGAGCAGGTGATCGAGACGTTCCAGCGCATGGCCGCCGTCGTGGACAAGCAGAACGCCGGCGATGCGTTCTACCGGCCGATGGCAGGAAACTGGGATTCCTCCTTCGCCTACCGCGCGGCGCTGGACCTGGTGCTCAAAGGCAAGGAGCAACCGAGCGGCTACACCGAGCCCCTGCTCCATGCTTGGCGGCTGAAGGTGAAGGCCGCGGCGAAGTAGGCGCGAAGCGTGCGCCGACCATTCGGCGCACCCATCGCACCACTCGTCCTCCCTGCGGTCGTAACAGATGTGACCAAGGCCTGGCACGGCCGGATCGCTCTTCGCCATTGCATGCGCGGCGCATACAGTGCCGCGCATCATGGCTTCGTATCCGACCCACGCCAGGCAATGCCTGGACCTGGCCGCAGCGGCGGCTCCAGGCCTGCTGTCGCGCGCCATCGAGCAGGCCGTCGCCTCGCTGCAGGAGGAGGAGGACCGGGCCCCGAAGATGGCGCAGCGGCAGGAGCTGGCCGACGCCTGGCTCGCGCTCACGCGCAACCGCGCGGACTGGTCGCAGCGCTATCCGGACCTCCTGCGCACGGTGCAACTCGCGCCGGCGCGCATTCCCGAAGCGCCCACCCCCGGGAGTGACGAACGCTTCGGCGACCTGGCGCTCGTGGAGGAGGACACCGTCACGCGCGAGATCGAGGGCTCGCGGCTGCTGCAGCTGCTGGCCGCCCGCGTGGAGCAGCCGCTGGCGGAACTCGACGCGCTCATGAGCAGCGCGCTCGAACTGGACGCGGTCCAGCCCGAACGCAACCCGCTGCGCCCGCAGGTCTTCACCGAGGCGCTCGCGCCGCTGTTGCAGCCGGAGACCCAGCCGGACCTCGCGCGCCTGTGGAGCCGCCACCTCGCCGCGCCGCTGGCGGCGGAACTCGAGACCGTGTACCGCGACGCCGTGAAGTTGCTGCGCGCGGCGAACGTGGAAGCCGCCACCTACCGCGTGCTGCCCTCGGCGCCCGCGCCGCTGTTGCCCTCCGGGCCGCCGGCAGCGATTCCCGCCGCGCCGCATCCCGCGCACGGCGGGGGCGGCGGCGCAGGCGGCGGCGGGACATCGGGCACGGGGGTGGGCGCCATCCAGTCCGAGCCGGCGCACCCCGCCTTGAGCATCACCGGCCCCCTGGGCGGCGCCTCGTGGGCGGACCTTTCCGGCTACCAGCTGGGCGACGAGCTGTTCCAGCACTTCCTGTTCTCGCGCGCGCAGCCATCCGCCCAGGCGCTGGCGCCCGCCTACTACGCGAAGGTGGATGCGCAGCTCTCCGGCATGCAGCACGCGGCGGCCGAGGCTTTCGAAGCCTACGACGCCGATGCGGTGCGGGCGCAGCGGGGACTGGCGCCCGTGGAGCGTCCACACCGGCCGGTCGCCACCTCGCGCGGGCTCGACGACGCGGCCTGGGGCCGCTGGGCGCCGGCGCGCGAGCGCTCGCTTCATCGCTCGCGCCTGAAGAAGGAGGCGCGCCAGGTCGGCCAGGTGCTCGGCCTGGAGGTCGTGCACAAGCTGGTCGACCAGGTGGCGCAGGACCCGCGCCTGCTCGCTCCCGTTCGCGAAGCCGTGGTGGCGCTGGAGCCCGCCCTGACCCGCCTCGCGCTGGTCGCGCCGCGCTTCTTCGCGCAGGAAGACCACGCCGGCCGGCGCCTGGTGGAGCGCGTGGCCGAGCGCAGCTTCCGCTACAACGACGAATTCACGTCCGACTTCGGGGCGTTCTTCGACGGCGTGCGCACCGCCTTCCAGGCGCTCAACGACTGCGAGCAGGTGGCCGACGACGCGCCCTTCGCCGTCGCCCTCGACGAGCTGGAGCAGCGCTGGTCGCAGGAGGATGCGGTGGCGGACGCCGGCCGCAAGGTGGCCGTCGATGCCGTGCACTTCGCCGAGACGCGCGAGGCCGAAGGCGCCAAGATCGCCTGGGGCATGAGCCAGCGCTCGGACCTGGAGGGCGTGCCCGCGGTGGTGCAGGACTTCCTGTTCGGCCCCTGGTCCCTGGTGATCGCGCACGCGCGCCTGACCGACAAGCAGCCCGGGCTGGATCCCGGCGGCTGGAACGGCGTCGTCACCGACCTGCTGTGGAGCGTGAAGACCGAACAGACGCTGCGCGATCCCGCGCGGCTGTTCACCATGGTCCCGCCCATGCTGGAGAAGCTGCGCGCCGGCCTCGCCCTGCTGGGGCAGGACCCCGCGCAGCACGAGACCTTCTTCGCCGCCCTCGAGAAACTGCACCGGCCCGTGCTGAAGCTGCGCGCGAGGTCGCGCCATGCCAGCCATCACGTCGCCGCCGCGCCGCAGCTCGACGCGGCCCTCCTTTCCACCCGCAGGCAGCAGCCCCGCCCGCCCGGCGGCGCTCCCTGGCTCACGCCGAAGGAGCTGCGGGCCGCTGGTTTCGAGGAGGACCGCACGAGCGCGCCGGTCCCCCTCGAGCCGGCGTCGGAGGACGATCCGTCGTCCGCCGTGATCGCCGGGCTTCGTCAAGGCTGCTGGGTGGATCTTTATGTGCGCAAGGGCTGGCGGCGCGCCAGCCTCAGCTGGGTAAGTGCGCGGGCGACGCTGTTCATGTTCGTCAGCCACGGCGGGCAGCCGCATTCGATGACGCGGCGCAGCCTCGAACGCCTCGTGCGCGACGCGTTGCTGCGGCCCGTCGACGCGGCGGCGGTGGTTCCGCGCGCGATCGAGGCGCTGTCGCAGCAGCAACGCGATGCGGCGCACGTGCCGCTGCCGCAGCAGCGAGTCGCCCGCGAAGCGGCGCTCGCCGCCTGAACGGCGCAGCGACCGCTACACTGGCCGCGTGCCTGCCACCACCCCCGCGACCCTCGACGCCACGCTGTGCCCGCTGTGCGGCCAGCCCAACCGCTGCGCCAACGAGATCGAACGCGAAACCGGCGTGAAGCAGGAAGCCTGCTGGTGCACGCAGGCCGACTTCAGCGCCGACCTGCTCGCGCGCGTGCCCGCCGAGGCCCGTCGCGCCGCCTGCATCTGCGCCGCGTGCGCCCGGGGCGAGCGCAGCGCGTGACGGATCCGGGTTCCGTCGACGCCATGCGCGCGCGCCACGGCGCGCGCTACCGCTGGCTCCTGCTGATGTCGGTGATGGTGGGCACCATGGCCTCGATCATGTCGTCGACGGTGGTCAACGTCGCCATTCCGGACATGAGCCACCACTTCACGCTCAGCCAGGAGCGTGCGCAATGGGTCAGCTCCGGCTTCATGGTGGCGATGACCGTCTCCATGCTCACCACGCCGTGGCTGCTGTCCCGCTACGGCTACCGCGCCACCTACGTCGGCACCATGCTGCTGCTGATGGCCGGCGGCATCGCCGGTGGAGTGGCGACCGGCTTTCCGCTGGTGCTGGCCGGCCGCGTGGCCGAAGGGCTGGCAGCGGGCGTGGTGCAACCCATCCCGGCGATCATCATGCTGCGGGCCTTCGAGCCGCACGAACAGGGGCGGGCCAGCGGCCTCTTCGGCATGGGCGTGGTGCTGGCGCCGGCGCTGGGGCCCAGCATAGGCGGGCTGCTGGTGGACCTGTGGGGCTGGCGCTCGATCTTCTTCATGGTGGTGCCGTTCTGCCTGCTTTCCATCTGGCTCGCCTATCGCTACGTGCCCACCACCGCGCCGGGCGGCGCCCTGGCGCACGGCAACGGGCCGCGCCTGGACTGGCGCGGTCTGCTGCTGGGAAGCGCCGGCACGCTGTGCCTGCTCAACGGCCTGGTGGAACTGCGCGGCGGCGACCCGCTGCTGGCGGCCTCGCTGCTGGCGGGGGCGCTCCTTGCCCTGGGCGCAACCCTCGCGTGGCTGCGGCATGCCGCCCGCACCGGGCGTGAGCCGCTGCTGAACCTCGCGCTCTTCGCCCACCGCACCTACGCGATGGGCGCGCTGGTGGCCTTCATCTACGGCATCGCGCTGTTCGGCTCCACCTACCTGCTGCCCGTGTACATGCAGATGGGCCTGGGGCTGCCCGCTTCGCACGTCGGCACCATCCTGCTGCCCTCGGGCATCGTGCTGGCCGTCACCATCGGCATCGCGGGCCGGCTGGTCAACCGGCTGTCGACGCGCACGATGGTGGCAGGCGGCCTGGCGCTGCTCACCGCATCGTTCGCGCTGATCGTCGCGGTGCCGCCGCGATCGCCGCTGCTGGCGCTGGTGGCCATCGCCACGCTCGGGCGCATCGGCCTGGGCTTCATCCTGCCGTCGCTGAACCTGGGAGCCATGCGGCCGCTCGCGAAGGCGCAGATTCCGCAGGGCGCCAGCGCGATCAACTTCCTGCGCATGCTGGGCGGCGCGGCGGGCGTGAGCCTGTGCGCCATCGTGCTGGAGTGGCGGCTGGCCGCCCACGGCAGCGTGCTCACCCTGGGCGGCACCAGCCCCGAACGGCTGGCGGCCTTCAACGAATCCTTCCTGCTGCTGGCCGCGGTCTGCGCGCTGGCGATGGCGGCGGCCTGGCAACTGCGCGACGCGCCCCGGCCCGCCGCTCCTGCCCAATAATCGTTCCATGTGCCAGCTGCTGGGGATGAACTGCAACACGCCCACGGACGTGACGTTCAGCTTCGCCGGTTTCCGCCAGCGGGGTGGCCGCACCGACGAGCACACCGACGGCTGGGGCATCGCCTTCTTCGAGGGCCGCGGCATCCGCCACTTCGTGGACCACCAGCCCGCCGCCGAATCGCCCATCGCCGACCTGATCCGCCGCTATCCCATCAAGAGCCGCCACGTCGTCGCGCACATCCGCAAGGCGACGCAGGGCGTGGTCGCGCTGGAGAACTGCCATCCCTTCGTGCGGGAGCTGTGGGGCCGCTACTGGGTGTTCGCGCACAACGGCGACCTGCAGGACTTCCATCCTCGCCTGCACGCCAACTTCCGGCCGGTGGGCTCCACCGACAGCGAACGCGCCTTCTGCTGGCTGATGCAGGAGATGTGGAAGTCGCATGCCGGCGTGCCGAGCGTGGAGGAACTGACGCTCACGCTGCGTGAACTCACGCCCTGGATCGCCCGCCATGGCCGCTTCAACTTCCTCCTGTCCAACGGCGACGCGCTGTGGGCGCACTGCTCCACCAACCTCTGGTACCTCGAGCGCAAGCACCCGTTCGCGCACGCGCAACTGGCCGACGAGGACCTCAGCGTCGACTTCGCGCAGCACACTTCGCCCGAAGACAGGGTGGCGGTGGTCGTCACGGCGCCGCTCACGGTCAACGAGCCGTGGGTGCAGTTCCAGCCGGGGGAATTGAAGGTGTTCGTGGACGGGCAGGTGCGCGGCTAGATCGCGGTGCGGTCGCGGTCGACCGCCTCTTCCAGCGCATCGACGAACATCGCCGGCACGTCGAAGCCCGTGTCCTGCGTGATCTCCTGGAAGCAGGTGGGGCTGGTCACGTTGATCTCGGTGAGGCAGTCGCCGATGACGTCCAGGCCGATCAGCAACAGGCCGCGTTGCGCCAGCAGCGGCCCGATGGTCTCCGCGATCTCACGGTCCCGCTCGGAGATCGGCAGCGACACGCCCTTGCCGCCCACGGCCAGGTTGCCGCGGATCTCGCTGCCCTGCGGGATCCGCGCCAGGCAGAACGGCACCACCTTGCCGCCGATCACCAGCACGCGCTTGTCGCCCTGGGAGATCTCGGGCACGAAGCGCTGCACCATGATCGTCGTGGCGCCATGGTGGTTGAGCGTCTCGATGATCGATCCGAGGTTGAGCCCCTCCGGCCCGACGCGGAAGATGCCCATGCCGCCCATGCCGTCCAGCGGCTTGAGGATGATGTCGCCGTGCTCCTCGTGGAAGCGGCGCACCTCGTCGGCCTGCCGGGTCACCAGCGTGGGGCTGACGAACTGCGGGAACTCCATGATTGCCAGCTTCTCGGGATGGTCGCGCAGCGACGCCGGCTTGTTGAAGACCTTCGCGCCCTCGCGCTCGGCCTGCTCCAGCAGGTGGGTGGCGTAGAAGTATTCGCTGTCGAAGGGCGGGTCCTTGCGCATCAGCACGGCGTCGAAGTCCTTCAGCGCGTGCGTGGCGGTGCGCCGCACCTGGAACCACTCCTCCTCGGCACCGGTGAGCTCGATCTCGCGCACCTGCGCATGCACGAGCTCGCCGGAGCGCCAGCCGAGATGACCCGGCTCGCAGGCGGCGACGCGGTGGCCGCGCCGCTGCGCCTCGCGCATCATGGAGAACGTGGTGTCCTTGTAGATCTTGAAGACCTCGAGCGGGTCGGCGACGAAGAGGATGTTCATGGATGGCAACGCGTTTCGCGCGACTTTCTCATAAAACGCCGTGCACCGCGCGCGCCGTGGCCTCCAGCCATGCCGCCGTGCGGGCTGCCGCCGTCACCGGGATCATGTGGCCGCCGGGAATCACCTCCAGCTGCGCGCCCGGGATCTCCTCCCGCGCGGCCTCGCCCTGCTCCCGCCAGTCCAGCACGCGGTCGCCTTCGCCGTACAGGATGTGCACGGGCACCTGGACCTGGCCGTAGCACTGCTGTTGCGGCACGAGGCTTTCCTCCACCGCGCGCATGTCCTCCGACGCCGCGATGAACGCCGCGGGCCGCAGGCTCATGAGGCCGCCGCCGCGCAGCGCGAAGTCGCGCGGCGCCGGATCGGGCCCGAACAGCGCCGCCAGCACGGCCGGCGTGTTGGCGATCGCCACCGGCACCGAGAGCGTGTGCGCGAACAGCCGCCGCAACCAGGGCCGGCGGATCGCCATCGCGCGAAAGGGACGCGGCACGCGCGGATCGAAATGCGTGAGCGGCGCGATGAGGCCGAGCCCCGCGATGCAATGCGGCTCCTGCAGAGCGACACTGAGCGCGATGGCGCCTCCCAGCGAATGGCCCACCAGCAGCGGCGGGCGATCGAAATCCATGGCGCGGATGAAGCCCGCCACGAGGCGGGCCTGCCGCGCGATGGAGGCATTCACCGGGTCGCGCCGCGGCGAATGGCCGGAGCCGGGACGGTCCACCAGCACCAGGCGCCAGCGCCTGGCCAGCTCCGCCAGCGGCAGGTAGTCGAAATTGCGCGATTCGCCGGCCAGGCCGTGCACCAGCACGATCGGCGGGCCCTCGCCGAAGCTGCGGTAGTGCAGGCGCTCCCCGTCCACTTCCATCCATTGCCCAGGCGCGCGGAAATGCGCGGCGATGCGCCGGGCCACGAACCAGGTGAAAAGGGCCAGCACCGCCAGCAGGGCGGCAAGCGCCAGGAACACCGTCAACAGCAGGTCCATCGTCGTCCTTGTCTCACATTCTTCAGCGGGCCGTCTCGCCGCGGCGCGCGAAACGCAGTGCGCCGTCGCGCAGCGGCGCGAACTTCAGCGCCAGCAGGTCCCGCAGGTAGTTCTGGTGGATGCGCCAGGGCTTGCGCGTGCCTTGTCGCGGCAGGTGGTCGGCCGCCCGCTGCACGTAGCCGGAGGTGAGGTCCAGCGCCGGCCGCGTATCCGCTGCGGAGCCTTCGTACACGGGCACGCACACCGCCTCGCCGGTGGCGCGCATCTGGTTCAGGATGCGGCACACCTGGCGTGCGATCAGCTCGCACTTGAGGGTCCAGGATGCATTGGTGTACCCCATGGACATCGCCAGGTTCGGCACGCCACTGAGCATCATCCCCTTGTACGAGAGCCGCCCGGCGACCTGCACCGGATCGCCATCGACCGTGAGGCGCGTGCCGCCGAACATCTGCAGCCGCAGGCCGGTGGCCGTGACCACGATGTCGGCCGGCAGCTCCTGCCCGCTCGCGAGGCGCAGCCCCTGCGGCGTGAACCCTTCGATCTGGTCGGTGACGATGGAGGCCCGGCCCGTGCGGAGGGCGCGCAGCATGCCGGCGTCCGGATCCACGCACAGGCGCTGGTCCCACGGGTCGTATTGCGGCTGCAGGTGGCGCTCTTCGACGCCGCTGCGCTGCTGCGCCTGGCGCACCAGCCAGCGCCGCATCGCCGCGGGACGCCGGCGCGAGAGCTGGAACAGCAAGGTGGACAGCGCGATGTTCTTCCAGCGAATCAGCCAGTAAGCGAGCTTGCGCGGCAACACGGACTGCAAGGCGCGACCGACCGCGTCCCGCCCGGGGATCGCGATGATGTAGCTGGGCGAGCGCTGCAACAGGGTGACGTGCCGCGCCTGCGCAGCAAGTGCCGGCAGCAGCGTGACGGCCGTGGCGCCGCTGCCGATCACCACCACCCGCTTGCCGGCGCAGTCCAGGTCCTGCGGCCACTGCTGCGGATGCACGATGCGGCCGCGGAACTGATCGCGCCCGGGAAACTCGGGATCGTGGCCGCGCCCGTAGTCGTAGTAGCCGCTGCAGAAGAAGACGAAGCGGCAGGTGAAGCGCACCGGCTGGCCGCCGCTTTCCGCCTCGAGGGTCCACTGCGCCTGCGAGGAATCCCAGTGGGCCGCCTGGACGCGGTGGCCGAAGCGGATGTGCGGCAGCACGCCCTCGGCGCGCGCGGTGTCCCGGATGTAGTCGCGGATGTCCGCACCCTGCGCGATGGCCGCATCGCTGGTCCACGGCCGGAAGCTGTAGCCCAGGGTGAACATGTCGGAATCGGAACGCACGCCGGGATAGCGGAACAGGTCCCAGGTGCCGCCGATCGCGTCGCGGCCCTCGAGGATCACGAAGCGCTCGCGCGGGCACCGGGTGCGCAGGTAATGCGCTGCCGCGACGCCGGACAGGCCGGCGCCGACCACCACCACGTCGAAGTCCCCGGTGTCCGTCATGTTCCTCTCCGCAGCCCGGCGGCACCAAAGGGTACCACCGGCGGCAGCGAGTCTTAAGCGGGCTGCAGCACCAACCGGTACCCGACGGCCGTCTCGGTCAGCAGGTGGCGCGGCTGGGCCGGGTCGGCCTCGAGCTTCTGCCGCAGGTGGCCCATGTAGATGCGCAGGTAATGGGTCTGGTCGGCATGCGACGGGCCCCAGACTTCGCGCAGCAGCTGCCGGTGCGTCAGCACCCGGCCGGCATGGGCCGTCAACACCGAGAGCAACCGGTATTCGATGGGCGTCAGGTGCACCTCACGGCCGGCGCGGCGCACGACACGCGCCTGGCGATCCATCTCGATCTCGCCGAAACGGAACACGGGGTCCTCGGCTTCGCCTTCGCCCGCAGCGGTCCGCGGGCGCCGCAGGTTGGCACGCACCCGCGCGAGCAGTTCGCCCACGCCGAAGGGCTTGGTCAGGTAGTCGTCGGCGCCGGCGTCGAGCGCTGCGATCTTGTCGCTCTCGTCGCTGCGCGCGGACAGCACGATGATGGGGACAGCCGACCAGCCGCGCACATCGCGGATCAGCTCGCTGCCGTCGCCATCGGGCAGGCCGAGGTCCAGCACCAGCAGGTCGGGCTTGCGCGTTCCGGCCTCGACCAGTCCGCGCTTCAGATCGTCGGCCTCGTGCACCTGCCAGCCCTCGGCCTCCAGAGCAGCGCGCACGAAGCGGCGGATCTGCGGCTCGTCCTCGATGATGACGGCGACGGGTGCGGGCATGGTTCAGTCTGGTACGGACGGCGGCGGACGCCGCGGCAGCCGAAAGCTGAATTCTGCCCCGCCGCCTGCGGCATTGGCGGCGTGGATGCTCCCGCGATGGGCGTCCATCACGGCCTTGCAGATGGCCAGCCCCAAGCCCACGCCGGGCCGCGCGGATTCGGGCTCGCCGCGGGTGAACTTCTCGAACAGGATCTGTTCGCGCCCTTGCAAGGCCGCGGGCAGGCCGGGCCCGTGGTCGCGGATCCGCACCACCAGCGCATCGGCCTCGGCGCGCGCATAGATCTCCACCGGCGGCGCGCCGTACTTCGCCGCGTTCTCCAGCAGGTTCACCAGGACCCGCTCGACCAGTACGGCGTCGAACTCCACCAGCGGCAGGTCGGGCGGGAGGTCCACCAGGACCTGCAGGTCGCCGAGCGCGGCGCGCACGCTGCGCAGTGCGGAGCCCACCACCTCTTCCAGCGACTGCCACTCCATGCGAAGCCGGACGTTGCCGCTCTGCAGCCGCGCCATCTCCAGCAAGTTGGAGACCAGCGTCGCGAGTTGCCGCGCCTGGTCGGCGATGGCCTGCGCCGCTTCCGCCTGCGCGCCGGCCAGCGGAGGCTGCGCCTGCCGCAACGATTCCGCCAGTCCGATCAGGGCCGTGAGCGGGGTGCGCACGTCGTGCGAAATCGCCGCCAGCAAGGCGTTGCGCAGGCGCTCGGACTCCATGTCGACTACCGCTCGCTGCGCGATCTCCACGTAGTGCACGCGCTCCAGCGCGATCGCGATCTGCCGCGCCAGGGTATCGAGCTGCTGGCGCTGCTCGGGGATCAGCAGCCAGCGTGGATGGCCGGGCCGCAGGGCCAGCACGCCGCGCACCCGCATCGGCGCCTGCAGCGGCACGTAGTGCCAGGCCTGCGCGGCCAGCGTGCTGGTGGCCAGGCCCGCCGGCTGTGCGTTGCGGAACGCCCAGTCGGCGACGCTCGCGTCGAAGCCAGGGGGCGCCGCCGCCGGCTGGACCAGTTCATCGCGCGCATCGGTCGCGAGCACCAGCGCCAGGCCGCCGAAATGGCGCCGCACGGCGGCCTCGCCCAGCTCCACCACCTGCGCGGCGAGCAGGGCCGCCGACAGATCGCGCGTGAGCTCGAACAGCAGCTGCACGCGGCGCTCGCGGCTGGCGGAGATGCGCGCCTGGAACCGCAGGCCGGCGGTGAGCTGGCCGGTGAGCAGCCCCACCACCAGCATCACGCCGAAGGTCACCAGGTACTGCACGTCGCTGACGGCGAAGGACCAGCGCGGCGGTACGAAGAAGAAATCGAAGGCGGCCACGTTCAGGCAGGCCGCCAGCGCGGCCGGTCCGCGCCCGAAGCGCAGCGCGACGCCCACGGTGGCCAGCAGGAACAGCATCACGATGTTCGCGAGGTCGAGGTAGTGGCGCAGGGGCGTCGCCGCGAGCGTGACGGCCACGCTCGCCGCCGCCGCCCAGGCGTAGCTCGGGGCCCGCTCCAGCCAGCCCGCCTCCTCCGCCTCGCCCGCTCCGGCGGCGGCGAGGCGCGCGAGCCGGCGGCTGCTGCCGCTGCCGCCGACCTCCACGATGTCCAGCGCCGGTGCGAGTGTGGCCAAGCGCCGCGTCATGCTGGCCCGCGCCGGGGCCCACGGCGGGCGCGGCGCCTCGGGTCGCCCCACCACCAGCGCCGCGCAATTGAGCCGCTGCGCGTGTGCGACCAGTTCGCCGGCCGCGTCCGGCCCCGCCAGCACCGCGGTGCCCGCGCCAAGTTCCTCGGCGAGCTTGAGCACGGCAAGAATGCGATCGCGCTCGACTGCCGGCAAGCGGCGCAGCTGCGGCGTCTCGGCATAGGCGGCGTGCCAGCGCACGTTGAGCTGGCCGGCCAGGCGCGCCGCGGAGCGCACCACGCGCTCCGCCCCCTCGCGCGGACCGATACAGGCGAGCAGGGCCCCTTCCGTGTTCCACACCGGCGCGATCGACTGCTCCACCCGATAGCTGCGCACGTCGTCTTCCACGTGCTCCGCGGTGCGCCGCAGCGCGATCTCGCGCAAGGCGATCAGGTTGCCCTTGCGGAAGAAGTTCTGCGTCGCGCGCTCCGCCTGCTGCGGGATGTACACCTTGCCCGCCTTCAGTCGCGCGATCAGTTCGTCCGGCGTCACGTCCACCAGGACCACTTCGTCGGCCGCGTCCAGCACGGTGTCGGGGACCGTCTCGTGCACCCGGATGCCGGTGATGGCGCCCACCGTGTCGTTCAGGCTCTCCAGGTGCTGCACGTTGAGCGTGGACCAGACGTCGATGCCGGCGTCCAGCAGCTCCTGCACGTCCTGCCAGCGCTTCGGGTGGCGCGAGCCGGGCACGTTGGAGTGCGCCAGTTCGTCCACCAGCAGGATGGCGGGCTTGCGCGCGAGCGCCGCGTCGATGTCGAATTCCTGCAGCGTGCGCTCGCGGTAGGGCAGCTCGCGCAGCGGCAGGCGGGGCAGCCCCTCGGCCAGCTGCGCGGTTTCGCTGCGGCCGTGCGTCTCCACCAGGCCGATCACGACGTCGCGGCCCGCCTGGTGCTCGCGCCGCGCGGCGCCCAGCATGGCGAAGGTCTTGCCCACGCCGGCGCTGGCGCCGAAGTAGATCCGCAGCCGGCCGCGGCGCGCGCGCTCCTCCTGATCGCGCATCTGCGCAAGCAGCTGGTCGGGGTCGGGGCGCTGGTCGGCGGCGATCGCCATGCGCTCAGCCTAGCATCCCGTGGGCGACGCGGGCACGGCGAGGAGCGGCCCTCGATTCCCGTCGTCGGAGTGCAGGGAGCGCATCAAGAGCCGCGCAGCGCTTTCAGCGCCAGGTTCAGGCGCAGCACGTTCACGTGCGGCTCGCCGATCAGCGGCAGCCAGGGCGACTCCACATGCCGCTCCACCAGGGCCGCCACGGCCTCCGTCGGCAGGCCGCGGAAGCGGGCGACGCGCGCGGCCTGGTAGCGGGCCGCCGCGGGGGTGATATGCGGGTCCAGGCCGCTCGCGGACGCGGTGACGAGGTCGATCGGCACCGGCGCCGCGTTGCCCGGGTCGGCGGCGCGCAGTGCCTCGATGCGGACCTTCACCGCATCGGCCAGCGCGGGATTCAGGGGGCCCTGGTTGGAGCCGGATGAAGCCGCGGCGTTGTACGGCATCGGCCCCGTCGCCGAAGGCCGGCCCCAGAAGTGCTTCGGGTCGCTGAAGCTCTGGCCGATCAGCGCGGAGCCGACCGGCTTGCCGTCCTTGTGCACGAGGCTGCCGGCCGCCTGTTCGGGGAACAAGACCTGCGCAGCGCCGGTCACCGCCAGTGGGTAGGCCACGCCGATCAGGACGGACAGCGCCGTGAAGGTCACGAGCAGCGGCCGCAGCAGGGTTTGTTTGTCGTTCATGGAAGTTCCTTCAAGCCAGGCCCATCGCGGCCAGGAGCAGGTCGATCAGCTTGATGCCCGCAAAGGGCACGACGAGGCCGCCGAGGCCGTAGAGCGCCAGGTTTCGGCGCAGCAGGGCCGCCGCGCCCACGGGTCGGAACCGCACGCCCTTCAGGGCCAGCGGGATGAGGAAGACGATGATCAGCGCGTTGAAGATCACCGCCGACAGGATGGCCGACTGCGGGCTGGCGAGCCCCATCACGTTGAGCGCCGCCAGCTGCGGGTAGGTGGCCACGAAGATCGCCGGGATGATGGCGAAGTACTTGGCCACGTCGTTGGCGATGGAGAAGGTGGTGAGCGAGCCGCGCGTCATCAGCAGCGCCTTGCCCGTTTCCACCACCTCCAGCAGCTTGGTGGGGTCGGAGTCCAGGTCCACCATGTTGCCGGCCTCCTTGGCCGCCTGGGTACCGCTGTTCATCACCACCGCCACGTCGGCCTGGGCCAGCGCCGGCGCGTCGTTGGTGCCGTCGCCGGTCATCGCGACCAGCCGGCCCTCGGCCTGGTATTCCCTGATCAGCTTGAGCTTCTGCTCCGGAGTGGCTTCGGCCAGGAAGTCGTCGACGCCGGCCTCGGCCGCGATGGCCGCCGCGGTGAGCCGGTTGTCGCCGGTGATCATGATGGTCTTGATGCCCATGCTGCGCAGCTCGGCGAAGCGCTCCTTGATGCCGGTCTTGACGATGTCCTTCAGCTCGATCACGCCCAGCGCCTTGCCGCCTTCGGACACCACCAGCGGCGTGCTGCCGCGGCGTGCCACCTCGTCGGCGGCACGCGCCACCTCCGCCGGCACGTTGCCACCCAGGTGCTGCACGTGCTGGCGGATCGCGTCGGCCGCGCCCTTGCGCAGGGGCACGTCGTCGGCGGGGTCCGGCAGGTCGGCGCCGCTCATGCGATCCTGGGCGCTGAAGGGGATGAAGCGCGCGCCCTCCACCGGCCGGTCGTCGATGCGCATGCGCCGCGCCAGTTCGACGATGGACTTGCCCTCCGGCGTCTCGTCCGCCAGGGAGGACAGTAGCGCGACGCGCGCCAGGTGGTCAGCCGACACGCCTGGCGCCGGCAGGAATGCCGAGGCCTGGCGGTTGCCGTGCGTGATGGTTCCGGTCTTGTCCAACAGCAGCACGTCCACATCGCCGGCGGCCTCCACCGCCCGCCCCGAAGTGGCGATCACGTTGGCCTGCAGCATGCGGCTCATGCCCGCCACGCCCACGGCGGACAGCAACCCGCCGATGGTGGTGGGAATCAGGCACACCAGCAGCGAGACCAGGGCAGTCAGCGTCACCACCTGGCCGGCGCCGCTCGCCTCGACCGCGAAGATCGAGTACGGCAGCAGCGTCACCGTGACCACCAGGAACACGATCGTCAGGGCGATCAGCAGGATGTTGAGCGCCACCTCGTTGGGGGTCTTCTGGCGCCGCGCGCCTTCCACCATGCCGATCATGCGGTCGAGGAACGATTCGCCGGGGTTGACGGTGATGCGCACCACCAGCCAGTCCGACAGCACGCGGGTGCCGCCCGTGACCGAGGAGAAATCACCGCCGGCTTCGCGCACGACGGGCGCCGATTCGCCGGTGATGGCGCTCTCGTCGACCGAGGCGACGCCCTCGATCACCTCGCCGTCGAGCGGCACGACATCGTGCGCCTCGACCAGCACGACGTCGCCGCGCCGCAGTTGCTCGCCCTCGCACGGCGTCCAGCCGGCGCCATGGAAGCGGGGCATCTCGCGGCCCGCGTACTTCTTGGCCCAGACGCTCTTCTTCATGCCGCGCAGCGACGCGGCCTGCGCCTTGCTGCGGCCCTCCGCCAGCGCCTCGGCGAAGTTGGCGAACAGCACGGTGAACCACAGCCACAGCGCGATGGCGAAGATGAACCCCGCGGGGGCCTCGCCGGCGCCGCGCAGGGCCTGCACCCACAGCAGGGTGGTGACGATGCTGCCGACATAGACGACGAACATCACCGGGTTGCGCCATTGCAGGCGCGGGTCCAGCTTGGCGAGCGCGCCGAGCAGCGCAGGCTTGACCAGCGCCGGATCCAGCAGGCGCAGTGGGGGCTTCGGATGCTTGCTCATGTGAATGTCCTTACCTGCCGTTCCAGAGCACCAGGTGTTCGATCACCGGGCCCAGCGCCAGCGAAGGCACGTAGTTGAGAAGGCCGACCAGCAGCACCGTGCCGACCAGGAGGGAGACGAACAGCGGCCCATGCGTGGGCATGGTGCCGGCCGTCACCGGCAGCTTCTTCTTGGCCGCCAGCGACCCGGCGATGGCCAGCACCGGCACGATTACGCCGAAGCGGCCCAGCCACATGGCCAGCCCCAGCAGCGTGTTGTAGAAGGGCGTGTTGGCGGACAGCCCGGCGAACGCGCTGCCATTGTTGTTGCCTGCGGAAGTGAGGGCGTAGAGGATCTCGCTGAAGCCGTGGGCGCCAGGGTTGGCGACCCCCGCCCTGCCCGGATCGGCCGCCACCGCGATGGCGGTTCCCACCAGCACGACGACCGGCGTGACGAGGACGGCCACCGAGGTGAGCTTCATCTCGTAGCCTTCGATCTTCTTGCCCAGGTATTCCGGCGTGCGGCCTATCATCAGCCCCGCTATGAAGACGGCCAGGATGGCGAACACCAGCATGCCGTAGAGGCCGGTGCCCACGCCGCCGAACACCACCTCGCCCAGTTGCATCAGTACCAGCGGCACCATGCCGCCCAGGGGCGTGTAGGAGTCGTGCATGGAATTCACCGCGCCGCAGGAGGCCGCCGTGGTGATGGCGGCGAACAGGGCGGAGGCGTTGGTGCCGAAGCGCACCTCCTTGCCCTCCATGTTGCCGCCCGCCTGCGCGCCGCTGGCCATCATGTCCGCCCCGAGCGCCGCGAGGCGCGGATTGCCTGCCTGCTCCGAAGCCGTGACCACCACCACGGCCACCACGAACATCGCCGTCATGGCGCCGAGTACGGCCCAGCCTTGCCGCAGGTCGCCCACGCCGCGGCCGAAGGTGAAGCACAGGCCGGCGGGAATGACGAAGATGGCCAGCATCTGCACCAGGTTGGTCCAGGCGTTCGGGTTCTCGAAGGGATGCGCCGAGTTGGCGTTGAAGAATCCTCCGCCGTTGGTGCCCAGCATCTTGATGGCGAGCTGCGAGGCCACCGGCCCCATGGCCAGTGTCTGCGTCGCCCCCTTGGCCTCCACCATTACCGGGTTGCCCTGGGCGTCCTTGAGGGGTTGGCCGTCCGGGCCGGCCTTGGGCTGCTGCCAGGTCATGGTCTCCAGCGTCTGCACCTCCTGGTAGGCGGAGAAGTTCTGCAGCGTGCCCTGGCTCGCCACGAACAGCGCGATCACGAAGGACAGCGGCACCAGCAGCCAGGCCGTGATGCGCACCATGTCCGCCCAGAAGTTTCCGACGCCCGCTGCGGAACGCGCCGCGAAGCCGCGGATCAGCGCGACGGCGACGGCGATGCCGGTGGCGGCGGACAGGAAGTTCTGCCCGGCCAGTCCCAGCATCTGCACCAGGTAGCCCATCGTCGCTTCGCCGCCGTAGCCCTGCCAGTTGGTGTTGGTGGCGAAGCTCACCGCCGTGTTGAACGAGGAGTCGGCCGAGACCGCCGGCATGCCGGCAGGATTCAGCGGCAGCCAGTGCTGCAGCCGCTGCAGCGCATAGACGAACAGGACGCCCACGCCGTTGAAGGCGAGCAGCGCGATCGCGTAGCGTTGCCATGGCATCGATTGGCCGGCGTCGATGCCGGCGGCGCGGTACAGCGGTGCCTCGATGCGCCGCATCCACTGCGGATGGCGGTCCTCCAGCAGCACGGCCATCCAGCGGCCGAGCGGCCAGGCGATGGCCAGCAACAGCGCGAGGAACAGCGCCAGCAGGCCCCAGGCGGAAGCGTCCATGTCAGAACTCCTCCGCGCGGATCAGCGCGTAGACCAAGTAGGCCAGCAGCAGCAGGGCGCAGAAGCCGCCGAGTCCGTAGAGGGTGGCGGTGGCGATCATGGGCGGCCTCCGGGCTGCGGCGCGAGGGCCGCCAGGCCGCGCGCGAGCAGGACCATCAGGCCCCACAGCGCAGCGCCGAGAATCAGGAAGACGAAATCCATGGCACCTCCTCAGTCAGGAGGCGCAGTGTCGGCAACGAGCCGCAAATACGGGAAACAAAGCCGGGCCGCCGGCATAAAAATGCCATCAACGCGGGCGGGGCGGCGCGTCTCCGCGGGGGCCTAGATCTCGATCTTCGAGCCCAGCTCCACCACCGAGTTGTTCGGCAGGTTCAGGAAGTCCGCCGCCGCGCCGGCGTTGTGGTGCATCTGCGCGAACAGCTTCTCGCGCCAGGGCGCCATGCCGTGGCCGATGGTGGGCACCACCACGTCACGGGAGAGGAAGTAGCTGGTCGTCATGGGGTCGAGCTCGCAGCCATGGCCGCGGATCTGCTCCAGCGCGCGCGGCACGTCCAGGTCGTTCTTGAAGCCGTAGTGCAGGATGACCTGCCAGCAGTCGTGGCCCAGCGACTCGATCTGCATGCGGCGCTCCAGCCCGACCCAGGGTACCTCGTGGTTGCGCACGGTGACGAAGAGGTTGTGGTCATGCAGCACCTTGTTGTGCTTGAGGTTGTGCAGCATCGCGTTGGGCACGGTGCCCGGCTCGGCGGTGAGGAAGACCGCGGTGCCCGGCACGCGCACCGGCGGCGAGGAGAACACCGATTCCAGGAAGCTGCGCAGGTCGATCGAGTCGGTCTTCAGCTTCGCGTTGAGGATCGCCCGGCCCTGCTTCCACGTCATCATCAGCGTGAAGATCGCGCCGCCGATCGCCAGCGGGAACCAGCCGCCCTGCAGGAGCTTCAGGAGGTTGGAGGCGAAGAAGGCCAGGTCCACCACGAAGAACAGCCCCGTCGCCGCGATGCACAGCGCCAGCGGGTATCCCCATCCATAGCGGATGACGAAGAAGGTCAGCGTGGTGGTGATCAGCATGTCCAGGGTGACCGCGATGCCGTAAGCGGCCGCGAGGTTGCTGGACGAGCGGAACATCACGACGGCCAGCACGATGGCCACGAACAGGCCCCAGTTCACGGCCGGGATGTAGATCTGCCCCGTGTCCTTCACGCTCGTGTGTTCCACGTTCAGGCGCGGCAGGTAGCCCAGCTGCACCACCTGCTTGGTGACGCTGAACGCACCCGTGATGAGGGCCTGCGAAGCGATCACGGTGGCGGCGGTGGCCAGCACCACCAGCGGCACCAGCGCCCAGTCCGGCGCCATCATGTAGAAGGGATTCTTGACCGCCTCCGGGCGGCCCAGGAGCAGCGCTCCCTGGCCGAAGTAGTTGAGCGTGAGCGCCGGCATCACGACGCTGAACCACGCCAGGCGGATCGGCTTCTTGCCGAAGTGGCCGAGGTCGGCGTACAGGGCCTCGGCCCCGGTGACGCACAAGACAACCGCGCCGAGGATGATGAAGGTGGTGCCGGGATTGCGCCACATGAAGCCGAGCGCGTGATGCGGGCTGAGCGCCTGCAGGATCTCCGGGTGGCCCACGATGTGCCAGACCCCCAGCACCGCGATGGCCAGGAACCAGACGAGCGTGATGGGGCCGAAGAAGCGGCCGATGCCGGCGGTGCCGCGCTTCTGCACCGCGAACAGGCACAGCAGGATCACCAGGGTGAGCGGGATCACCCATTCCTTGAAGGCCGGCGAGACCACTTCCATGCCTTCGACCGCCGACAGCACCGAGATGGCGGGGGTGATGACGCCATCGCCGTAGAACAGCGAGGTGCCGAAGATGCCGACGCCCAGGAGCACCCGCCGCAGCTTCGGCTTGTCCTTGACCGCCTGCGACGCGAGCGCGAGCATGGCGATCAGCCCGCCCTCGCCGTTGTTGTCGGCGCGCAGGACGAGCGTCACGTACTTGATCGAGACGATGACGGTGAGCGTCCAGAAGAAGATCGACAGCACGCCGTACACGTTGCCGGCGGTGAAGGGCACGTGGCCGGATCCGAAGACTTCCTTGACGGCGTACAGGACGCTGGTGCCGATGTCACCGTAGACGACACCGATGGCGCCGAGGGTGAGCGCGGCGAGAGAGGACTTGGAGTTCTGCACGAAGGGCCCGTGCGGCACCGGGGTGCCATCGGGGTCTTGGTCTTGGGGCCGCTATTTTGCGCCCGGCGGGAGCTGCCGGAGCGCCATGTTGCAGTGCAGCAACTTACCCCTCCCTAATCGTAGGCGACCGCTTCCGGGTCCGTGGCCTCGAGCTCGTAGCTGGCCGCCAGCATGGCCAGCCGCCCGATCACGCCGTACATGTAGAAGCGGTTCGGCGCGCTGGCGCCCGGCTTCTGGCCCGGCTGGGGTAAGCGCGTACTCTCCGCGAAAGCCAGTGGCACAAAGCTCGCGCCCGGCGCGTTGAGGTTCTCGTCCACGCCGCGCTCGGCGTGCACCCGGTAGAAGCCGCCGACCACGTAGCGGTCCATGAGGTACACCACCGGCTCGGCCACGGCCTCGTTGATCCGCTCGGCCGTGAGCACGCCTTCCTGGATGATCACGTCCGTGATGGCCGCGCCGGTCTTGATGACCGGCGGCTTGTTCTTGGGCCGCTGCTTCAGCGCGTCGAGGTCCTTCACGTCGCGCACGGTCATGATGCCCATGCCCGCGCTGCCGTTGTCGGCCTTGACGACCACGAACGGCTTCTCGCCGATGCCGTATTCCTTGTACTTCTTGCGCACCTTCCCCAGCAGCGCATCGACGTTGGTGCGCAGGCACTCCATGCCTTCGTCCTTGGCGAAGTCGAGCTCGCCGCAGCGGTTGAAGAGCGGGTTCACCAGCCAGGGGTCGATGCCCAGCATCTTGCCGAAGCGCTTGGCCACTTCCTCGTAGCTCTGGAAGTGCCGGCTCTTGCGCCGCACCGACCAGCCGGCGTGCAGCGGCGGCAGCAGGTACTGCTCGTGCAGGTCCTCCAGGATGCCGGGGGCGCCGGCGGTGAGGTCGTTGTTCAGCAGGATGGTGCAGGGGTCGAAGTTCTTCAGCCCCAGGCGGCGCTTGGAGCGCACCACCGGCTCCAGCGTGACCGTGTCGCCGCCCGGCAATTCGACCGGCGTGGCCTTCTTGATGGCCGGGTCGATGGAACCCACGCGCACGTTCAGGCCCGCCATGCGGAAGATCTTCTGCAGCTGCGCGATGTTGGCGAGGTAGAAGGTGTTGCGGGTGTTCTCCGGCACCACCAGCAGGTTCTTCGCCTCGGGGCAGATCTTCTCGATCGCGGCCATGGCGGCCTGCACCGCCAGCGGCAGCATCTCGGGCGTGAGGTTGTTCCAGCCGCCGGGGTACAGGTTCGTGTCCACCGGCGCCAGCTTGAAGCCGGCGTTGCGGATGTCCACCGAGCAGTAGAAGGGCGGTGTGTGCTCCATCCACTCCAGCCGGAACCAGCGCTCCACGGCCGGCATGGACTCGAGGATGCGCTGCTCGAGCTCGTTGATCGGGCCGGTCAGGGCCGTGATGAGATGCGGAACCATGCGGTCCTCTTGTTGTTGTGGGTCAGCCGCGGACTTCGCCGTTGCCGAGCACGATCCATTTGAGCGACGTGAGGCCCTCGAGGCCCACGGGACCGCGGGCGTGGAACTTGTCGGTGCTGATGCCGATCTCGGCCCCCAGGCCGTACTCGAAGCCGTCGGCGAAACGCGTGCTGGCGTTCACCATCACGCTGGCGGAATCCACCTCGCGCAGGAAGCGTTGCGCATGCATGTGGTCGCGCGTGAGGATGGCGTCGGTGTGGTGCGAGGAATAACGGTTGATGTGGGCGATCGCCTCGTCCACGCCGGCCACCACCTTGATGCTGATGATGGGCGCGAGGTATTCCTCGGACCAGTCCTGCTCGGTGGCGTCGGCCAGCTTCGCGCCCGGCACGCGCTGCAGGAGCGCCTTGGCCTCGGGGTCGCAGCGCATCTCCACGCCCTTCGCGGCGAAGATGGCGCCGATCTTCGGCAGGAACTCCTGCGCCACGCCGCGGGCGACCAGCAGGCCTTCGCTCGCGTTGCAGGGGCTGTACTTCTGCGTCTTCGCGTTGTCGCTGACCGTGACCGCCATGTCGAGGTCGCAGGGATCGTCGACGTAGGTGTGGCAGTTGCCATCGAGGTGCTTGATGACCGGCACCTTGGCTTCGCGCGAGATCCGCTCGATCAGGCCCTTGCCGCCGCGCGGGATGATCACGTCCACGTGCTGTGGCATCGCGATCAGCCGGCCCACGGCCTCACGGTCGGTGGTCTGCACCAGCTGCACCGCCGTGGCGGGAAGCCCGGCCTGTTCCAGCGCCTGTTGCACCAGGCGGGCCAGCGCCTTGTTGGATTCGATCGCCTCCGAGCCGCCGCGCAGGATGCACGCGTTGCCGCTCTTGATCGACAGGCTCGCCGCCTCGATCGTCACGTTGGGCCGGCTCTCGAAGATCATGCCGAACACGCCGATCGGCACCCGCATCTGGCCCACGCGGATGCCGCTGGGCTGCTGCTTCATGCCGACCACCTCGCCGATGATGTCCGGCATGGTGGCGAGCTGCTCGCAGCCCACCGCCAGCGTCTCGATGACCTTGGGCGTGAGCTTCAGGCGGTCGACCATGGGCGCGGCCAGGCCGGCGGCGGTGGCGCGTTCGATGTCCCTGGCGTTGTCGGCCTGCAGCGACTGCACGCTGCCGCGCAACAGGGCCGCCAACCCGCGCAGCGCGGCCGCCTTCTGCGCAGCCGGCGCCGCGGCCATGCGCGCGGAGGCCTCCCGGGCCTGCAGCCCGAGGCTTTCCATGTGCTCGGCGATATTCACGGCGTTCATGAGCTCATTATCGCCCGCCCCGTGTTACGCGAGGCTTAGGCGCGGGCTCCCCCACCCCGCCCTCCCCCGGAGGGGGAGGGAGAAGCGGCCAGGCAGAAATCCGTCGCCAGCCGGTGCAGGGCCTGCCAGCCGTCGGTGGGCCAGCCGGGCGCCTTGAGGCCCTTGACGATGCCGTCCACCAAGTGGGCCGCATGCAGCAGGTTGTCCAGCGTGGTGGCCGACAGGCGCGGCAGCACCCGCTCGAACAGCTTTTCCTTCAGGCCCCAGACGCGCTGCTCGCGCAGGGCCATGGGCAGGGGGCGGCCGGCCGCCATCGCGTCCTTCACCCGCTTGAGCGCGCGGATGTCCTCGGCCAGGGTGTAGTGCACCAGCACCTCCGCCTCGCCCTCGGCCTGCAGGCCTTCCAGCATGCGCTGCACCCGCGCCACCTGGCCGGCCAGCACCGCCTCGGACAGCTTGAACACGTCGTAGCGCGCCACGTTCAGCACGGCGCTTTCCACCTGCTCGAAGCGCAGCTCGCCGGCGGGGTACAGCAGCGCCAGCTTCTGGATTTCCTGGTGCGCGGCGAGCAGGTTGCCCTCCACGCGGTCGGCGAAGAACTGCAGCGTGCGCTGGCCCTCCTCGCCAGCCGCGACCCGCTGGCCTTGCTGCGCCAGGCGCTGCGAGATCCACTGCGGCAGCGCTCCGCGCTCCACCGGCTGCAGCTCGATCACCACGCCGGAGGCTTCGAGGGCGGCGAACCACGCCGATTTCTTGGTGGCGAAGTCCAGCCGCGGCAGCAGCACCAGCGTGAGCGTGCTGTCGTTGCCGGCGGCGCTTTCGGCCAGTTGCTGCAAGGCGGTGCTGCCGTCCTTGCCGGGCTTGCCCGAAGGGATGCGCACTTCGACGATCTGCTTGTCGGCGAACAGGCTCAGCGAACCGCCCGCGGCCAGCACCGCGCTCCAGTCGAAATGGGCGCCGGAGACGGTGTGCACCGTGCGTTCGGTGTAGCCCTGCGTCCGCGCGCTGGCCCGGATGGCATCGCCCGCTTCCTGCACCAGCAGCGGTTCGTCGCCGTACAGCGTGTAGAGCGGCCGCAGCCCTCGCTGGAGGTGCTGGGTCAGTTGGGCGGCCGCGAGCTGCATGCGGGGAGTTTAGCGGGCGCTCGTCGGGGTTCGCCTGCGGCCTCACCCCGACCTACGGTGGTGGCTTCGTAGGGCGGGGTGAGCGGCGAAGCCCGAACCCCGCCGACGGCGCTCAGGCCGCGGCCGCTGCCGTCCCCACCGCGCTTCCCGTCTTCCTGTCCAACCCCAGCTGCCCGTACTTCTCCTTCGCCACCCGATGGAAAATCTCCACCGCCCGGTCGATCAGCTCATAGCTGATGGTCAGCGGCGGCGCAAAGCGGATCACGGTCTCGTGCGTTTCCTTGGACAGCACCCCGTTCGCCGCCAGCCGCTCCACCAGTTCGCGCGCGGTGGTGCAGGACGGCTCGATGTCCACGCCCACCCACAGGCCGCGCCCGCGCACGTCGCGGATCAGCGGCTGCAGCTCCGCCTGCACCTCGCGCAGGCGCCGGAACAGGTACTCGCCCTTGGCGGCGCACTGCTCCACCAGGCCCTCCTCCTGCAGCACCTTCAGACCTTCGAGCGCGACGGCCGCCGCCAGCGCATTGCCGCCGAACGTGGAACCATGGCTGTTGGGCACGAAGACCTGCATCACCTTGTCGTCGGCGCAGAAGGCGCTCACCGGCAACAGCCCTGCGCCCAGCGCCTTGCCGAGGATCAGCGCGTCCGGCCGGATGCCCTCGTGCTCGAACGCGAACCACTTGCCCGTGCGGCCGAGCCCCGCCTGCACCTCGTCGTCGATCAGCAGGATGTCGTTGGCGGTGCACCACTCGCGCAGTTCGCGGAAGAAGCCCGGCGGCGGCACGATCACCCCGGCTTCGCCCTGGATGGGCTCGATCAGCACGGCGCAGGTGTTCGCGGTGGCCGCGGCCTTCACGCTCTCCATGTCGCCGAAGTCGAAATGCTGGAAGCCGCCGCAGAACGGCCCGAAGCCGCTGCGGTACTCCTCCTCGCTGGAGAAGCCGATGATGGTCGTGGTGCGCCCGTGGAAGTTGCCGCGCGCGACCAGGATGCGCTGCTGCCCGTCCGGAATGCCCTTGACGCGGTGGCCCCAGCGCCGCGCGCACTTGATCGCCGTTTCCACGGCCTCCGCGCCGGTGTTCATGGGCAGGGCGCGCTCGAAGCCGGTCACCTCGCTGAGCTTCTCCAGCAGCGGCCCGAGCGTGGTGCTGTAGTAGGCCCGGGACATCACCGCCACCTTCTCCAGCTGCCGGTGCGCCGCGGCGACGATGCGGGGATGCAGGTGGCCGTGGCTGACCGAGGAGTACGCGCTCATCATGTCGATGTACTCGCGGCCCTCCACGTCCCAGACGAGGCAGTCCTTGGCGTGGTCCACCACCACCGGCACGGGCGCGTAGTTGCGCGCGCCGAAGCGCGCTTCCTTCGCGATATGGCTTTCGGTCGGGCTCATGTTGCACATGGGTGGCTCTCCTCGGCGTTCAGAGGAAGAGGTTGACACCAATGCGGCCGCCCGGCTGTAGGACGCGGCCCGGCGGCAGCCGCGGCCCGCGGAGGCCGGCTGCCGGGCTCCCTCTTACACCGCGCGCAGGGCCGACAGGCGGCGCATGAGCTGCTGCACGATGTCGTTCTGCATGTCACGGTACAGCAGCGACTCCTCGGCCTCCTTGGCCAGCACCGCGGTTTCGTTGAAGCTGATGTCGCGATGCTGCTGGATCTCGGTCTCGGGCACCAGTTCCCGGCCCTGCGGGGTGCGCAGGCGGAAGCGCACGCGCAGCCGCAGCTGGTACTCGCGCACCTGGCCACTGGCGTTGATGCCCACCACCACGCGCTCGCGGTTCTCCTGCAGCAGGTCCAGCAGCACCTGCGGCTGTCCGGCCTCGGCCGGGCCCAGCACCTGCACGCGGCCGTCCGCCGCCAGGCTGCGCCGCAGCTGGTTGGCCAGGGAAGTGGCGGCATTGACACGGATCGAGTCGAAGGCGAAGTCCGGCGCCTTGCGCAGCTGGAAGCCGCAGCCGGCGAGCACGGCCGCGGAAACCGCGGCGAGGACGAAGGTGCGACGCTTCATACGACGACGTTCACCAGCCGGCCCGGCACCACGATGACCTTCTTCGCCGACGCGCCGCCCGCGAACTTGACGAAGGCCTCGCTCGCGACGGCGATGCGCTCGATCTCGGCCTTGTCGGCGCCGGCGGGCACCAGCACCGCACCGCGGGTCTTGCCGTTCACCTGCAGCACCAGCTCGATCTCGTCCTGCTTCAGGGCGGATTCGTCCACCTGCGGCCAGGGCGCGTCCAGCAGGTCGCCGGCGGCCTGCGCATAGCCCAGCTCCTTCCACACCGCGTGCGCGACGTGGGGCGTCACGGGGTACAGCACGCGCAGCAGGATGCCCAGGCCTTCGCGCAGCGCGGCGGCGGCACCCGGCTCGTCGTTCGCCTTGAAGTCCTCGAGCGCATTGAGCATCTTCATCGCGCCGGAGACGACGGTGTTGTACTGCATGCGCTGGTAGTCGTAGTCCACCTGCCGCAGCACCGTGTGGATCTCGCGGCGCAGGGCCTGCGCGGCCTTGCCGTAGCTGGCCGCTTTCGCCTCGCCGCCGGCACCCAGCTTCGCGCCGAAGTTCCACACACGGCGCAGGAAGCGGTAGCTGCCCTCCAGCGCGGCGTCGTTCCACTCCAGCGTGGCCTCCGGCGGCGCCGTGAACATCGTGTACAGGCGCGCGGTGTCCGCGCCGTACTTCTCGATCAGGTCCTGCGGGTCGACGCCGTTGTTCTTGGACTTGGACATCGTGGTCCAGCCCTCGTACGTGACCGGCTGGCCGTCCGCCTTCGCGGTGGCCGAGACCACCTTGGCGTGTTCGTCGCGCACGATGTCGAGCTCGTGCGTCCAGAAGTACTGCTTGCCCGTGGTGGTGCGCGAGAAGGCCTCGTTGAGCACCATGCCCTGCGTCAGCAGCTTGGTGAACGGCTCGTCGACCTTCACCAGGCCGACGTCGCGCATCACCTTGGTCCAGAAGCGCGCGTACAGCAGGTGCAGGATGGCGTGCTCGATGCCGCCGATGTACTGGTCCATCGGCATCCAGTACTGCGTGCCGTCCGCGACCATGGCCTGGTCGTTCTTCGGGTCGCAGTAGCGCATGAAGTACCAGGACGAATCCACGAAGGTGTCCATGGTGTCGGTCTCGCGCCGCGCGTCCTTGCCGCACACGGGGCACTTGCAGGCCAGGAAGTCCTCGCGCTTGTTCAGCGGGTTGCCGCTGCCGTCGGGCACGCAGTCCTGCGGCAGCACCACCGGCAGGTCCTTCTCCGGCACCGGCACCGCGCCGTGCACGTCGCAATGGATGATCGGGATCGGCGTGCCCCAGTAGCGCTGGCGGCTGATGCCCCAGTCGCGCAGGCGCCAGGTGGTCTTCTTCTCGCCCAGGCCCTTCTGCTGCAGGTGGTGGGCCACCGCATTCACCGCTTCCTGGTAGCTGAACCCGCTGAAGATGTCCGAATTGACGGTGACGCCGCGCTCCTTGCTGCCGTACCAGTCCTGCCAGTGCTTGTAGTCGTAGGTCTCGCCGTCGACGTGCACCACCTGCACGATGGGCAGGCCGTACTTCAGCGCGAACGCGAAATCGCGCTCGTCGTGGCCCGGCACGCCCATCACGGCGCCGTCGCCGTAGCCCATGAGCACGTAGTTGCCGACCCACACGTCCACCATCTCGTTGGTGAGGGGGTGCCGCACCTGCAGGCCGGTGGGCATGCCCTCCTTCTCCCTCAGCGCGAGCTCGGCTTCGGTGGTGCCGCCCTTCTTGCAGTCCTCGATGAACTGCGCGAGCTTGGCGTTGCCCTGCGCCGCATGCTGCGCGAGCGGATGCTCGGGCGCCACCGCGCAGAAGGTCACGCCCATGATCGTGTCGGCGCGCGTGGTGAACACGTACATGCGGCCCTCACCGATCAATTGGCCGTCCGCGCCCCGGATGTCGTGCGTGAAGGCGAACCGCACGCCTTCGCTCTTGCCGATCCAGTTTTCCTGCATCAGCTTCACGCGCTCCGGCCAGCCGGGCAGGCGGTTCTGCACGTGGTCCAGCAGCTCCTCGGCGTAGTCGGTGATCTTCAGGTAATAGCCGGGGATCTCGCGCTTTTCCACCACGGCGCCGGTGCGCCAGCCCTTGCCGTCGATCACCTGCTCGTTGGCCAGCACCGTCTGGTCCACCGGGTCCCAGTTGACGACCTGGGTCTTGCGGTAGGCGATGCCCTTCTCCAGCATCTTGAGGAACAGCCACTGGTTCCACTTGTAGTAGCTGGGATCGCAGGTGGCGATCTCGCGCGACCAGTCGATGGCCAGGCCCATGGCCTGCATCTGGCCCTTCATGTACGCGATGTTCTCGTACGTCCACTTCGCGGGCGGCACGCCGTTCTTCAGCGCGGCGTTCTCGGCCGGCAGGCCGAAGGCGTCCCAGCCCATGGGCATGAGCACGTTGTAGCCGTTCATGCGCAGGTACCGGGTCAACATGTCGTTGATGGTGTAGTTGCGCACGTGCCCCATGTGCAGCTTGCCCGAGGGGTAAGGCAGCATCGAACAGGCATAGAACTTCTTCTTGCCCGCCTGCTCGGTCACCCGGTAGGCGTCGCGCGCCGTCCACTCGGCCTGCGCCGCCTTTTCCACCGCCAGGTGGTTGTACTTGTCTTCCATGATGAGCGGATTGTAGGGATTAGGGGCTAGGGCTTAGGGGCTAGGGAGGCAAGCCCATGTTTCGCCTGACCCTGGCCCCTGGCCCCGGCCCCGCCTACTTCGCCGGCTCGGCGACGAACCCGAGGCGGGTGAGCCCCGCCTTGTGCGCCGCGCCCATCACTTCCACCACGCGCCCGTACGGCACGCCGGCGTCGGCGCGCAGCTGGATTTCGGTGTCGGGGTTCTGCTTCGCCGCGGCGGCGAACTGCTCCGCCAGCCGCCCGGCGTCGACCGGGCTGTCGTTCAGGAACACCCGCCCTTCCTTGTCGAGCACCACCGTCACGAAGCGCTGCGCGTCCGCCGCCCGGGTGCCTTCGGCCTTGGGCAGGTCGAGCCGGATGGAACTGGCGAGCAGCGGCGCGGTGATGATGAAGATCACCACCAGCACCAGCATCACGTCCACCAGCGGCGTGACGTTGATGTCGCTGATCGGCGGGTCGCCCTGGGTGCGCTCGAGCCGTCCGAATGCCATGTTCAGGCGGCGCGAGCGGCCGCGGGCGCCGGACCGTGGGTGAGCAGCTCGCGCAGGTCGCGCGCGAAGCCTTCGAGGTCCGCCTCGATCCGGTGGATCAGGCGGCCGAAGACGTTGTAGCCCAGGACCGCGGGGATGGCGACGGCCAGGCCGGCGGCCGTCATGATGAGGGCCTCGCCCACCGGCCCGGACACCTTGTCGATGGTGATCTGGCCCGCGCTCGCGATGCCGGTGAGCGCATGGTAGATGCCCCACACGGTGCCGAGCAGCCCCACGAAGGGGGCGGTGGACCCGACCGTCGCGAGCAGCACCTGGCCGAACTGCAGCTTGTCCAGCACGCGGTGCAGCGCGTCGCGCAGCACCCGCGTGAGCTGCTGCGATTTGTCGCCGGCGGACGCAAGCGAGCCCGCCGGCCGGGCCTCCGTCGCGGTGATTAGCGGCAGCACCAGCGCCTCGCGGTCGAAGGCGGCCACGCGTTGCCGCGCCTCGTCCACGGAGGGCGACTGCCAGAAGGCCGCCGTGCTGCGGGCGACGTCGCCGGTGGCGCGCTTGAGCAGCCACGCCTTCCACAGGATCACGACCCAGCTGGAAACCGACATCGCGAGCAGCAGGAGCACCACCACCTGGGTGACGGCGTCGCCCTGGCGGAACAGGTCGAGGAGGCTCACGTGCGCAGCCCGAGCACGTCGAACATGTCGAACAGCCCCTTCTGCTGCCCGGCAAGGAAGCGCACGGCGCGCAGGCTGCCTTGCGCATACGTGGCGCGGCTGGAGGATTTGTGGGTGATCTCTATGCGTTCGCCGGTGCCCGCGAACAGCACCGTGTGGTCGCCCACGATGTCGCCGCCGCGGATGGCGGAGAAGCCGATGGTGGACGGGTCGCGCTCGCCGGTGACGCCTTCGCGCGCGTACACGGCGCACTTCTTCAGGTCGCGGCCCAGTGCGTCGGCGATCACCTCGCCCATCTTCAGCGCGGTGCCGGAGGGCGCATCCACCTTGTGCCGATGGTGCGCCTCGATGATCTCGATGTCGTAGCCGGTGGCCAGCGCCTTGGCGGCCATCTCCAGCAGCTTCAGCGTGACGTTGACGCCGACGCTCATGTTGGGCGCCATCACGATGGCGATGTCGCGCGCGGCGTCGGCGATCTGCGCCTTCTGCGCGTCGCTGAAGCCGGTGGTGCCGATCACGGCCTTCACGCCGCGCTCGCGGCAGGCCTTCAGGTGCGCCAGCGTGCCCTCGGGCCGCGTGAAGTCGATCAGCACCTGGGCGTGCTCCAGGCCGGCGGCGATGTCCGCGGTCACCGGCACGCCGCTGGCGTGGCCCAGGAAGGCGGCGGCATCGTTGCCGATGGCGGGACTGGATGCGACGTCGAGTGCGCCGGCCAAGCGGCAATCGTCGGACGCGCGGATCGCCTCGATCAGCATGTGGCCCATGCGGCCGGTCGCGCCGGCGACGGCCACGTGGTGGAGGGAGCTGCCGGCGGGCGGGGGTTGCACGGCGCCGGCGACGGCCACGTTCTTCAGGGTGCCTCGGGTCATGCGCGCCTCAGCGGGAAGACTCGAGCGGCGGGTAGTTGGCCGGTGCCGCGGGTGCGGACGCTGCGGCGGGCTCCGCCGGGGCGGGCTTGCGCGCGGCATCGAAGCGGCGCAGCTCTTCCTCGCTGGCCTCCAGGCGCGGCACCTTGCCGGCCTTGTTGCGCTTGTCCAGGGTCGCCACGAACTCGGATTCGCTCGGCATGGTGTCGCCCTCGACCCGGTCCATCGCGCCGTTCTGGAAGAACACCGTCAGGCGGCGTTGCTGCGGTTCGAGCCCCTTGCGCTTGAGCGTGAAGATGTAGTCCCAGCGCTCGCCGTGGAACAGGCTGGTGACCAGCGGCGTGCCCAGGATCTGGCGCACCTGCTCCGGGCTCATCCCCTTCTGCAGCGCCTCCACCTGTTCCCGGGACACGAAGTTGCCCTGGACGATCTCGATCTTGTAGGGGGTGATCGCGTCGGTGATCCGGCGGCTGGCACCGTCCACCGTGCCGCAGCCGGCGAGGAACGCGAGGGCCGCGGCGGCAGCCAGGACGAGGCGCGACTGGCGCAGGGGCGTGGCAGGCATGGGAGGGCGTCCGATATGATCGGGGCATTGTAGCGGCAGCACCATGGCGAACATCGACGACCTCAAGAGCACCGGACTCAAGGCCACGCTGCCGCGGCTGAAGATCCTCGACGTCTTCCACAAGGGCGAGCAGCGCCACATGACGGCCGAAGACGTCTTCCGCGTCCTGCTGGTGGATCGCTCCGACATCGGCCTGGCCACCGTGTACCGGGTGCTCACGCAGTTCGAGCAGGCCGGCATCCTCTCGCGCAGCCACTTCGAAAGCGGCAAGGCGGTCTACGAGCTGAACGAAGGCACGCACCACGACCACCTGGTCTGCCTCGACTGCGGGCGGGTGGAGGAGTTCTACGACGCCGAGATCGAGAAACGCCAGCACGCCGTCGCCAAGCTCAAGGGCTTCCAGATCGCGGACCACGCGCTGAGCCTGTACGCGCACTGCACGAAGAATCCCTGCCCGCACAAGCCAAGGGGCTGAGGCCGCTGGAGGCGGCCGTGCCCCGCAGTCCCGGCGCATGCCGGGATCCAGATGCGGCAGACTGTCGTCCCCGCGGAGGCGGGGAACCAGGGCATGGAAGAAAAGCGGCTGCGGCCGCTTTTTGGTTCGGGAAGCCCTGGATTCCCGCCTGCGCGGGAATGACGGCTAGGCCCCCTTCTCCATCGCGCGGCGATGCCGCTCGACGAACTCCTGGTACGTGTCCACGCCGCGCAGCTGCAGGATCGTGTTGCGCACGGCCGCTTCCACCAGCACGGCCATGTTGCGGCCGGCGACCACCGGGATCACGGCCTTGCGCACCGGGACGCCCAGCACGTCCTGCGTGAGCGGCTCGTAGGGCAGCCGTTCGTATTCGCGCTCCATGGTCTCGCGCCGCACCAGGTGCACGATGAGGCGCAGGCGCATCTTCCGCCGCACGGCCGTCTCGCCGAAGATGGCGCGGATGTCCAGCAGGCCGATGCCTCGCACTTCCAGCAGGTTCTGCAGCAGCTCGGGGCAGCGGCCCTCGATGGTGGTCTGGTTCACCCGGTACAGGTCCACCGCGTCGTCGGCCACCAGCCCGTTGCCGCGCGTGATCAGCTCCAGCCCCAGCTCGCTCTTGCCCAGCCCGGACTCGCCGGTGATCAGCACGCCCAGGCCCAGGATGTCCATGAACACCCCGTGCATCGACGTGCGCTCGGCGAAATGCTTGGACAGGTAGGCCCGCAGCACGTCGATGACGAACGCCGACGGTTCGTGCGTGGCGAACATCGGGATCTGCGCCCGCTCGCACATGGAGAGCAGCGCGTCCGGCGCCGTCTGGCCGTCGGTCAGCACCAGCACCGGCGGCTCCAGCGTCACGATGCGGGAGATGCGCCGCGCGCAATCGTCCGCCGTGGCGTTGGTCAGGTACGCGATCTCCCGTTCGCCCAGGATCTGGACGCGGTAGGGATGGATGTAGTTGAGGTAGCCGACGAGGTCGGCGCCGGAGCGGGCGGCGCGCACGGCCACCTCGTCGAAGCGGCGCTCGGAAGCCCCGAGTCCCGCGACCCACTCCCACTTGAGCGTCGCCCGGTGGTCTTCGAACAGGACGTCGGCGCTGACGACGGTGGGCTTCAAGCGCGGCCGGCCCTCGGCGTTATTGCGGCTGCGCCGACTGCCAGCTGGCGATCAGCTGGTGCAGCCGGGTGGCATCGGTGCTGCCCTTCATCCTCTCGCGCAGCGGGGCGTCGCTCAGCAGCTCCGCGATCTCCGAGAGGATCTCCAGGTGCTTCTGCGTGGCCGCCTCGGGCACCAGCAGGAAGATCAGCAGGTTGACGGGCTGCTCGTCGGGCGCGTCGAAGCCGATCGGGCTGGCCAGCTGGAAGAGCGCCGCCATGGGCGCCTTGAGGCCCTTGATGCGTCCGTGCGGGATGGCCACGCCGTGGCCCAGGCCGGTGGAACCCAGGCGCTCGCGCGCGAACAGGCTGTCGGTGATGAGCGCGCGGGACAGGCCGTGCAGGTTCTCGAACAGGAGACCGGCTTCCTCGAAAGCCCGCTTCTTGCTGGTGGCGTCGACGCCGACCAGGACCTGGGCGGGCGGCAGGATGGACGCAAGGCGGTTCATGATGGCTGGGGCGGATTATGCACGTGCGACGGTGCACTGCACAAAACGCCCATCCGCTGGCCGGCGGCGCGGGCCAAGCCACGCGACAAGGGCCCCGATGGGCCCTCGTGTTCGCGACTACATGATCCGCTTGGGTGCGTCGTGGTGATGGTCCTGCATGCGCGTCTTGTGGCGGCCGACCTGGCGATCGAGCTTGTCGACCAGTTCATCGAGGGCGGCGTACAGATCCTCGTGCGCGCTTTCGGCAAACATGCTGTTGCCCTTCACGTGGATCCTGCATTCGGCTCTCTGCCTTCGTTCCTTCTCCTTCTGCTTCTCGACTGTCAGTAGTACCTTGATGTCCACGACCTGTTCGAAGTGACGGGTGATGCGATCGAGCTTGGTGGTCACGTAATTTCGGAGAGCCGGGGTGACTTCGAGATGGTGACCGCTGATCGTCAGGTTCATGGAGCCTCCTGTTGCACTGGGTTGACGTGGCGCCGTTGCGGCGCGGGAAGGAACCGCGGAAATCGTCTGTGCGTGCGGACCACTATGCGCGCCACCCTGCCAAAAGTCCATTGATTTCCCTCAATGCAGAGGCGCGAATTCCAAGCGGAATCGCGGTGTGCGCGAGCACCAAAAACGAAGCGGCCACGAGGGCCGCTGCAAGGACGAAAGGCGGCCACGCGGGCCGCCTTGCTACTGCCAGGATCGCGCGATCAACGCAGGCGCCAGAGGGCTGCCGCGTCCACGCGGTTCCAGCCGCCGTGCGCCTTGGGATGCGCCTGCGCGCCGGGACGCTCCAGGTTGGCGTGCTCCACGCGATCGGCACGCGGCTTGTCGCGCGGCGTGTCGTTGAAGCGGTTGGTGGACTTGGGTTCCTTGTACATGACGTGCTCCGTTCAGGCGCTCAGCTGCCGTTGTCGCTGCTGGAAGTGCGCTTGTGATCCTGCTGGCTGTTGGCGCGTTCGGCGTGCCGGCTGATGAAAGGCCACGCGTGGCCGCTGCGTGCGCGGCGGACGGCCTCGGGGCTGTCCTTGCCTTCAGCAGCGGCGGGACGCCAGTTCAAGCGGCTGGCATTCGGGTCGGTCGCTAGCTGGATCATCTCGGCTCCTTGCAGGGTACTGCCGGACCGGAGTCCGGGGCGATGGGGTCAATGTAGGGGGCCCTCCTGAGCCGTGGTGTCGGACGTTCTGGCCCAGCCGTGTAGGATTAGTCCTTCGACTCCAGCACAGCAGTAACCCCCGCCTCCATGAGCCCCGCACCGCTGATCCTCGAGGGGCAGGCGCGGCCATCGCGCGCGCTGCGCGGGCTGGTCTTGATGGGGGGCGGGGCCCGCACGGCCTACCAGGTGGGCGTGCTGAGCGGATTGGCTGCGCTGTTGCGCCTGCAGCCCCAGCAGTCGCTCGCCTTCCCCTTCCAGGTGCTGGTGGGCACCTCGGCCGGCGCGCTGAACGCCGCCCACCTGGCCAGCGGCGCCAGCCAGGGCCTGACGGTAGTGGACGAACTGCGGCAGTTCTGGTCGGCCTTGAGCTGCGATGCCGTCTATCGCCTGGAGGCGCCGCTGTGGGTGCGTTTCAGCAGGCTGCTCGCGGCCGTCAAGTTGTGGGGCCACGCGCGCGACCGCGGCGCCATCCTGGACACCATGCCGCTGGTGGACACGCTGCACCGGCGGATTTCGCTTGCCGGCATCGACGCGTCACTGGCCAGCGGGGCGATCGAAGCGCTGGCGGTCACCGCCTCCAGCTACACCACCGGCGTGCACTGGACCTTCTGCCATACCGCGAGCGACGTTCGCCACGAAGGCTGGCAGCGGCCCGGAAGGCGCGCGGCTTTCCAGCCGGTGACCATCGAGCACCTGATGGCGTCCAGCGCCCTTCCCTTCCTGTTCCCGGCCACGCCGCTGTGGGTGGATGGCCGGCGGGAATACTTCGGCGACGGCTCCATGCGGCAGGTCTCGCCGCTGTCCCCGGCCATCCAGCTCGGCGCGCAAAAGATCCTGGTGATCGGCGTCGGCCAGCCCGAGCGCGCGGGCCTGGGCGCGGCGCACGCCGCCGAGCCGGGCATGGCCGGTGTCGCCGGGCACGCCATGGCCAGCGTGTTCCACGACACGCTGCAGGCCGACGTCGAACAGGCCCAGCGCCTGGCGCGCACGCTGGGCGAGTTGCCGCGCGAGATCGCCGCCCTGCTGCCCTACCGCGCGGTCGACGTACTGGCGATCCAGCCCTCCGAATCGCTGGACGCCCTGGCGCGCGACCACCTGCATGCGCTGCCGGCGAGCGTGCGCCGCGCACTCGGCGGCCTCGGCGCCCTGCGCGACGGCGCCGGCGGCCTGGCCAGCTACCTGCTGTTCGAGCCCGGTTTCGTGCAGGCGCTGGTGTCGCTCGGCGAGCACGATGCCTATGCGCGCAAGGCCGAGTTGCTCGCGTTCTTCGGGGCCGGCACGGCATAATCGCGCCCATCTTTTCGCCCGGAGGTTGCTCCTTGGATCCCTACCCTAGTCGGTAGCGCTTCCGATCAATTGGGGTCAGATTCCAATTTTTCGGACTGCCGCTCTCCTCACGCCGCCCGCATCCGAAAACCTGGAGTCCGAGCACATGCTCAACATCTTCACGCTCGCCAACGGCCGTCTCTTCCAGGAGGAGATCGAGTCGCTGGAGGAGCTCTCCCGCTTCCAGCCGGTCTGGGTGGACCTCGAGTCCCCCACGGTGGAAGAGAAGCGCTGGGTCAAGCAGTACTACGGCCTGTCCATCCCGGAAGACGCGATGGACGAGGACATCGAGGAGTCCGCCCGCTTCTATGAAGAGGACAACGGCGACCTCCACATCCGCAGCGACTTCCTGCTGGCCGGCGGCGGCGACGACGAGACCCGCACGGTGCGCGTGGCCTTCGTGCTGAACCTGGTGAACACCTCGCTCAAGAGCCATGGCGTGCTGTTCTCCATCCATGACGAGGACGTGCCGGTGTTCCGCCTGCTGCGCCTGCGTGCGCGCCGCGCCCCGGGGCTGATCGAGGACGCCAAGGAAGTCCTGCTCAAGCTGTTCGACGCCGACGCCGAATACTCCGCCGACACGCTCGAAGGCATCTACGACGAGCTCGAGAAGGTGAGCAAGCAGGTGCTCTCCGGCGAGGTCACCGACACGTTGGCCGGCGAGGCGCTGGAAGCGATCGCCCGCCAGGAAGACCTGAACGGCCGCATCCGCCGCAACATGATGGACACGCGCCGCGCGGTGAGCTTCATGATGCGCAGCCGCATGCTGAATGCCGAACAGTTCGACGACGCGCGGCAGATCCTGCGCGACATCGAATCGCTGGACAACCACACGGCCTTCCTGTTCGACAAGATCAACTTCCTGATGGACGCCACCGTCGGCTTCATCAACATCAACCAGAACAAGATCATCAAGATCTTCTCGGTGGCCAGCGTGGCGCTGCTGCCGCCGACGCTGATCGCCAGCATCTACGGCATGAACTTCCAGTTCATGCCGGAGCGGGACTGGCAGGGCGGCTATCCGTTCGCGCTGGCGCTGATGGTGGCCTCGGCGGTGGGGCCTATGCTTTATTTCCGCAAGCGGGGCTGGTTGCGCTGAGCGTGGTGGGCAGCGGAGCTGCCCACCCTACGGCATCACCCCTTCAGGAAAGCCTCCACGATCGCCGCCGAATGGCGGCTCGCGACTTCGTCGATGAAGCTGAGGAAGTCGCCGTGCGCAGCGTCGTCGGCGCGGTCCGAGATCGTGCGCACCGCGGCGAACGGCACGCCGTAGTCGTGGCAGACCTGCGCGAATGCCGCCCCTTCCATCTCCACCGCCAGCGCATCCGGCAGCGCCTGCTGCAGGGCGAGGCTGTCGGCGGCGCTGGCCACGAACCGGTCGCCGCTGACGACCAGGCCGCGGTGCACGCGCGTGCCATGCAGCGCCTTGCCCACTGCCGCAGCCAGTTGCTGCGTGAGCGCCGGGTCGGCGGGGAAACGGCTCGCGCCGTACAGCGGCACCTCGTAGCGCGGGAACAGTGGCGAGGCATCCAGGTCGTGCTGCAGGAAGGCGTCGGCCACCACCACGTCGCCGCGGTTCACGCCGCGCGCCAGCCCGCCGGCCACGCCGGTGAAGACGATGCGCTCGACGTGGAAGCGCTCGATGAGCGCCGTGGCGGTGGTGGCAGCGGCCACCTTGCCGATGCGCGAAAGGACGGCGACCACCTCCTGCCCGTGCAGGTGGCCGACCCAGAAATCACGCCCGCCCGCGGATTGCTTGTGCTCGTCGGGCAGGAGGTCCAGCACCGCGGAGAGCTCCTGGTGCATGGCGGCGACGATGGCGGTGCGCATGGGACCATTATTTCGTCATTCCCGCGCAGGCGGGAATGACGGAGGACTACTTCCTGTCCCGCAACTCCCGCCGCAGGATCTTGCCCACCGGCGTCTTGGGCAAGTCGGTGCGGAACTCGATCACGCGCGGCTGCTTGTAGCCGGTCAGGTTGGCCTTGCAGTACTCCTTGACCTTCTCTTCGGTCAGCGACGGATCCTTCTTCACGATGACCAGCTTCACCGCCTCGCCGGTCTTCTCGTCCGGCACGCCCACCACGGCGCACTCCAGCACGCCGTCGAGCTTGGCCACCACGTCCTCGACTTCGTTCGGGTACACGTTGAAGCCGGAGACCAGCACCATGTCCTTCTTGCGGTCCACGATCTTGAAGTAGCCGCGCTCGTCCATGACGCCGATGTCGCCGCTCTTGAAGTAGCCATCGGCCGTCATGACCTTGGCCGTCTCGTCGGGACGCTGCCAGTAGCCGGCCATCACCTGCGGGCCCTTGATCGCGATCTCGCCCGGCTGCCCCAGCGGCACCTCGATGCCGTTGTCGTCGATGCACTTCATGGAAGTCGAAGGCAGCGGCACGCCGATGGTGCCGGTGAACTGGGTGCTGGTCACCGGATTGCAGCTCGCCGACGGCGACGTCTCCGACAGGCCGTAGCCCTCGCAGATCGGGCAGCCGGTCTTCTTCAGCCACAGGTCCGCCACCGCGCCCTGCACCGCCATGCCGCCGCCCACGGACACCTTCAGGTTGCTCCAGTCCACCTTGCCGAAGTCAGGATGGTTGGCCAGGCCGTTGAACAGCGTGTTCACCGCGGGCAGGGAATGGAACTTGTGCTTGGACAGCTCCTTGAGCACCGCCGGCAGGTCGCGCGGGTTGGGGATCAGGATCAGTTTGCCGCCGGTGCGCATGTTCAGCATCATCCCCACCGTGAAGGCGAAGATGTGGTACAGCGGCAGCGCGCAGATGGCCGTGGGCTGCTCGTTGGCCGGAACCTTCCCCATCACCGGCTGGTTCCACGCTTCGGACTGCAGCACGTTGGCGATCACGTTGCGATGCAGCAGCACCGCTCCCTTCGACACGCCCGTGGTGCCGCCCGTGTACTGCAGCACCGCCACGTCTTCCGGCTTGATCTCCGGCTTGCGCAGCGTGCCGCGCTGGCCGCGCGCGATCGCCTCGTTGAACTTCACCGCGGCCGGCAGCTCGTAGGCCGGCACCATCTTCTTGACCTTGCGCACCACGTAGTTGACCAGCGCGCCCTTCAGGCCGCCGAGCATGTCACCCATGCTCGCCAGCACCACGTGCTTCACCGGCGTGGCGGCGATGCACTGCTGCAGCGTGTTGGCGAAGTTCTCGATGATGACGATCGCCTTCGAGCCGGAGTCCTTGAGCTGGTGCTCCAGCTCGCGCGGCGTGTACAGCGGGTTGACGTTCACCACCACGAAGCCTGCGCGCAGGATCGCGGCCACGGCCACCGGGTATTGGGGCACGTTGGGCATCATGATCGCGATGCGGTCGCCCTTGGCGAGCCCCAGCCCCTGCAGGTAGGCGGCGAAGGCGCGGCTCAGCGAATCGGTCTCGCCGTAGCTCACTTCCTTGCCCATGAAGGAATACGCGGGCCGCGCCGCGTACTTCTGGAAGCTTTCCTCCATCAGCTGCACCAGCGAGGCGTACTGGGAGGGGTCGACCTCCTGGGGCACGCCCGCGGGATAAGCCGACAGCCAGGGACGGGAGTTCGCGTTCATGTTCTTGTCTCCTACTCAACCGCTTTGACCATGTCCTCGACGACCTTCTTGGCATCGCCGAAGACCATCATGGTCTTGTCCATGTAGAACAGCTCGTTGTCCAGGCCGGCATACCCGGCAGCCATCGAGCGCTTGTTGACGATCACCGTCTTGGCCTTGTAGGCCTCCAGGATCGGCATGCCGTAGATCGGGCTGCCCTTCTGCAATGCGGCCGGGTTCACGACGTCGTTGGCGCCGAGCACGATGGCCACGTCGACCTGGCCGAACTCGCCGTTGATGTCTTCCATCTCGAACACCTGGTCGTAGGGCACCTCGGCCTCCGCTAGCAGCACGTTCATGTGGCCCGGCATGCGGCCGGCCACCGGATGGATCGCGTACTTCACCGTCACGCCCTTGTGCGTGAGCTTCTCGGCCAGTTCCTTCACCGCGTGCTGCGCGCGCGCCACGGCCAGGCCGTAGCCGGGGACGATCACCACCGTCTCGGCGTTGCCCAGGATGAAGGCCGCGTCGTCGGCGCTGCCGCTCTTGACGGGGCGCTGCTCGGTCGCAGCGGCCGGGCCCGCGCCCGCATCGCCGCCGAATCCGCCCAGGATCACGTTGAAGAACGAGCGGTTCATCGCCTTGCACATGATGTAGCTCAGGATCGCGCCCGAGCTGCCCACCAGCGAACCCGCGATGATCAGCATGCTGTTGTTCAGGGAGAAGCCGATGCCCGCCGCGGCCCAGCCCGAATAGCTGTTCAGCATCGACACCACCACCGGCATGTCGGCGCCGCCGATGGGGATGATGATCAGCACGCCCATCACGAACGACAGCGCCAGCATCGCGAAGAAGGCGGCCCAGTTGCCGGTGAAGGTGAACACCAGGCCCAGGGCGATCGTGATCAGCCCCAGCAGCAGGTTCAGCTTGTGCTGGCCCGCGAACACCACCGGCGCGCCCTGGAACAGGCGGAACTTGTACTTGCCGGAGAGCTTGCCGAAGGCAATCACCGAACCGCTGAAGGTGATCGCGCCGATGGCGGCGCCCAGGAACAGTTCCAGCCGGTTGCCCGCCGGAATGGGATCGCCCTTGGCGAGGTCCTGCAGCAGCGCCGACGGCTCCAGCACCGCAGCCACCGCGATGAACACCGCGGCCAGGCCGATCATGCTGTGGAAGAAGGCGACCAGCTCCGGCATCTTGGTCATTTCGACCGTCTTGGCGCGGTAGGCGCCGTAGGCCCCGCCCACCACCAGGCCGAGCAGCACCCAGACCATGCCGCGCGCCGTGCCGCCGGAGAGTTCGACGATCAGCGCCGCGGTGGTGAGCACCGCGATCGCCATGCCGATCATGCCGAACAGGTTGCCGCGGATGGAGGTGGTCGGATGGGACAGGCCCTTGAGCGCCTGGATGAAACAAACCGACGCCGCCAGGTACAGCAGCGTGACGACGTTCATGCTCATTGTTTCGCCTCCGTGGGCTTCTTGTCTTTCTTGCGGAACATCTCGAGCATCCGGCGCGTGACCAGGAAGCCGCCGAAGATGTTCACGGCGGCCAGGGCCACGGCCAGGACGCCCATCGCGCGGCCGGCCCAGGTCTCGGTCTGGGCGGCGGCGAGCATGGCGCCGACGATCACGATCGCCGAGATGGCGTTCGTCACGGCCATCAGCGGCGTGTGCAGCGCCGGCGTGACGGTCCACACCACGTGGTAGCCGACATAGATGGCCAGCACGAAGATGATGAGGTTGATGACGGTGTGGCTGACTTCCATTACTTCCTCCGCACTTCCCCGTTGTACGTGACGAGGCAGGCCGCCACGATGTCGTCCTCCAGGTCGATCTTGAACCCCTCCTTCGGCAGCACCAGCTTGAGGAAGTCCAGCACGTTGCGCGCATAGAGCGCCGACGCATCGGCGGCGACCAGCGCGGGCAGGTTGGTCTCGCCCACCAGGTGCACGCCATGCTTGGCGACGGTGCGGCCGGGCTCGGTCAGCGGGCAGTTGCCGCCCTGCGGCGCCGCCAGGTCCACGATCACGGAGCCGGGCTTCATGGAGCGCACCATCTCCTCGGTGACCAGCACCGGCGCGGGCCGCCCGGGGATGAGGGCGGTGGTGATCACCACGTCGGCCTGCGCGACGCGCTTGGCGACTTCGGCCTTCTGGCGGTCGAGCCAGCTTTGCGGCATCGGGCGCGCATAGCCGCCCACGCCCTCGGCCGCTTCCTTCTCTTCCTGCGTCTCGTAGGGCACGTCGATGAACTTCGCGCCCAGCGATTCCACCTGCTCCTTGACGCTGGGACGCACGTCCGACGCCTCGATCACGGCGCCCAGGCGCTTGGCGGTGGCGATCGCCTGCAGGCCGGCGACGCCCACGCCGAGGATGACCACGCGCGCCGCCTTCACCGTGCCGGCGGCCGTCATCAGCATGGGGAAGAAGCGCTGGTACACGTTGGCCGCGATCATGACGGCCTTGTAGCCGGCGATGTTGGCCTGCGAGCTCAGCACGTCCATGCTCTGGGCCCGCGTCGTGCGCGGCGCGGCTTCCAGCGCGAAGCCGGTGAGGCCCGCGGCGGCGAGGCGCTGCAAGCCGGCGGCATCGAACGGATTGAGCATGCCGACGACGGCGGCGCCCGGCCGGAAGGCGGCCATCTCGCTGTCCTGCGGCGCGCGCACCTTGAGCACCAGTTCGCAACCGAGCGCGCCCACCTGGTCGGTGATCTCCGCGCCGGCGGCCTGGTAGGCCTCGTCGGTCACGCTGGCCGCCAGGCCGGCGCCGGACGCGACGCGCACGGTGTGCCCCTGCGTCTTGAGTTTCTTCGCCGTCTCGGGGGTGACGGCCACACGGGTTTCACCCGCCGCGGTCT
Organism: Comamonadaceae bacterium; assembly: GCA_004144865.1. Classification (GTDB taxonomy): domain Bacteria; phylum Pseudomonadota; class Gammaproteobacteria; order Burkholderiales; family Burkholderiaceae_C; genus Ramlibacter. The sequence goes on along the minus strand of SEAY01000012.1, from coordinate 3,252 downwards.
CGGCGGGCACGCCAATCAGCATGAATCGTTCTCCTCGTTGCCGACGGTGGTTGTCGCTTGTCGTTATCCTGAGTGCGAGCTTACATGAAAGCCTGCTGAGCTCTTCCCCCTTCGATGTCCATCACCACCCCCCTTGCGCTGTCCGCGGCGCTGCATCTCTATATAGCGGCGCGCCTCGCGCCGCCCCTGCCCGCGCCCTGGGGGGCCACCCTCGCCATCCTGCTCGCCGCGTCCGCGCTGCTGGTCCCGGGCGGCCTGCTCGCGCGGCGCCTGCTGCGGCCGCCCGCCGCCGACCGCCTCACCTGGGTGGGCATGCTGGCCCTGGGCCTGTTCTCCACGCTGCTGGTGCTGACCTTGATGCGCGACCTCCTGCTGCTCGTCGCCGCTTCCTGGGGGCCGTTGCCGCCCGGCTGGGGCATGCGCAGCGCCGCGGCCACCGGAGTGCTGGCACTGGCACTCACGGTCCTCGGCTTTTTCAACGCGCGCCGCACCGCCGCCGTGCGCCGGGTGCGCGTCGCCCTGCCGCGCCTGCATGCCGACCTCGAGGGGCTGCGCATCGTGCAGATCACCGACATCCACGTGGGCCCGACGATCAAGCACGGCTACCTGCAGGCCATCGTGGACCGCGTGAACGCGCTGGAGCCCGACGTCGTGGCGGTGACGGGCGACCTCGTGGACGGCTCCGTCGCCGAACTCGCGCCGCACGTGGCGCCGCTCGCCGGCCTGCGGGCGCGCCACGGCGTGTACTTCGTCACGGGCAACCACGAGTACTACTCCGGCGTGCACGGCTGGGTGCGCGAGCTGCGGCGGCTCGGCCTGAAGGTGCTGCACAACGAACACGTGGTGCTGCGCCAGGGCGACGGCGCGCTGGTGCTGGCGGGCGTGCCCGACTTCTCCGGCCACCACTTCGATCCGGAGCACCGCAGCGATCCGGCGCACGCCCTGCTGGGCGCCCCCGCTGGCGCGACGCGCGTGCTGCTGGCGCACCAGCCGCGCACGGCCCCCTCGGCGGCGCAGGCCGGCTTCGACCTGCAGATCTCAGGCCACACGCACGGCGGGCAGTTCCTGCCCTGGTCCTTCTTCGTGCCGCTGCAGCAGCCCTTCACCGCCGGGCTGCACCAGCTCGGCTGTTTGCAGATCTACGTCAGCCGTGGGACCGGTTATTGGGGTCCGCCCAAGCGCTTGGGTGCACCATCTGAAATTGCCGAGTTGCGTCTGTCCCGCGAAGGGTGAGTCCTACAGCCCGGCGGGGCGCCGTCCGACGTGGCTGAGCCAGGCCGCTACCGAACACTGGGTTCATGGCACGTCCAGCATCCCTTCCCTCCTTCCTCTCCGGCGCCGGCGCGTCCAACGTCATCTACCTTGGCGCGTCGCTGTGCCGGCGCAAGTTCGAACTGTTCTATCCCGAAGGCTTCGAGGACGAAACCTACCTCGTGGCCGAGCGCTCCTACAAGGAGCGTGCCCACCTGGAGTGGGACGCCGAACTGGCCCCGGCCAGCTTCCGCAAGCTGCTCGCGCGCGGCGAGTTCCGCGCGGTCGCCGACGCGGCGGTGCGCATCGAGTCGCGCTCCAACCTGCTGTTCTCCTTCGAGCGCATGGCGCTGCGCGACGCGGTGAAGACGCCCGCGGGCGCCCGCCTGTTCGCGACCGAGCTCTACGCTTTCCTGTACGGGCACGGCTCGCCGCAGCGGCGCTTCACCGACTGGATCGAAGCGCTCGCGGACCTGCCGCAGCGCAAGAGCCGGGTGCTCACGTGGCCGGTGGCGACGGTCTTCGGTTTCATTGCCCGCCCCGACCGCCACATGTTCTTCAAGCCCCGCGCCATGCGCAAGGCGGCGCACCTTTACGGCTACGCGCTGGGGTACGACCCCACGCCCTCCTGGACGCGGTACCAGGACCTGATGACCTTCGCTGCGGTGGTGCGGCGCGACCTCGACCGCAAGCCGGGCTTCCGCGCGCGCGACATGATCGATCTGCAGTCCTTCATGTGGGTGCAGGGCGCGCCCGAGTATTCGCCCTGAGCCTCACCGGCGCGCGCGCAGGCAACGCAAACCTTCTTCCGCCATCGGCACGACGTTGAAGAGCGCCACGCCGGCGGCCGCCGCCAGCAGGTAGCCCGCCGGCCAGGGATCGTCCCGGAGCCGCAGCGCGAAATCCGGCCGCCCCGCGCCGAACAGCGCCTGCACCTGCTCCCATCCCGCCACGGCCAGCAGCGCCAGCAGCACCAGCGGCAGGATCTCCATGAAGCTGTGGACCATCTGCTCGCCGGGTCGCACCTCGCGCCGCGGCACCACGTAGCGCAGTTCCACATAGGTGGTGGCCTCGTGGGCCAGGAAGGCTGCGAAGACCAGCAGCAGCACGCCGGCCGTGACCTGAAGCAGCGCGGCGGCGGCCAGCGCCACGCCGGCCTGCGCCAGCAGCACCCAATGGAAGAGGTTTTCGCGCAGCCCGCTGGTGTGCTCGATGCGCGTGCGCCGGTGGCACCACCAGTCCGCCAGGCCCATGGCGATCCAAACGGGGATCACGGCCACCATCAACAAGAGCTCGGCGGCGCGCTCCATGGGGAAGCCTAGCGTGCGAACTGCTCGGTGCCCACCACGCCGATCTTCAGCAGCCCCTGGCGCTGTGCGCTGGTGAGCGCGGCGGCGACCGCGTCGTACTTGGCCTGGCGGTGCGGGCGCACGTGGATCTCGGGCTGCTCCGGCTGGCGCGCGGCCTCCCGCAGCTTCGCCTCCAGCGCCGCGCGGTCGGCAAGCGGCTCGCCGTTCCAGAGGTACAAGCCGCCGGGCAGCACGTCGACCTGCGCGATCACGGGCGGCTGCGGCGGCACCGGCTGGTTGCGCCCCGGCATCTCGAGGCTCACCGCATTGAGCTGGATCGGGATGGTGATGATCAGCATCACCAGCAACACCAGCAGCACGTCCACCAGGGGCGTGGTGTTGATGTCCACCATCGGTTCGGGATCGGGTTCGGTGCCGGCGCGGATGTGCATGCTCAGCGCCCGGGAGGCTCGGTGAGGAAGCCGACGCGGGCCACGCCGGCCTGCTGTGCCGCCAGCACGACGCGCCCCACCGCTTCGTAGTCGGCCCGCACGTCGCCGCGGATGTGCAGTTCGGGCTGCGGCTGCATGCCCGCCGTCTTCTTCAGCAGCTCGGTGAGCGCCTCGGTGTCCGGCAGGCGCGTTTCGAACCAGTACACGGCGCCCTGCGCGTCGACGGTGACGATCACGTTCTCCTGGGTCGCGTCCTGCTT
>SEAY01000011.1 GCA_004144865.1 Comamonadaceae bacterium | reverse complement strand
ACGCAGTGGCGGCCCGCCCCTCCCGCCCCAGCGTCCCCCACGCGAACGCACAGGCCAGCGCCGCACTGCCCGCGATGGCGGCCAGCATCGGCACGGGGTCGCCGTTGGCGAACACGCTCACCGTTCCCATGACGAGGATGCCGCACACGAAGTGCAGCGTCCCGCCCAGCGCCGACGCCGCGCCCGCGATCGGGCCGTGGTCGTCCATCGACAGCACCATGGTCGCCGGCACGACCAGGCCCAGAGCGCCGTAGCCCACGAACAGCATCCCCAGCAACACAGCGAGCTGGTCCACGCCCGCCAGCTGCAGCAGGAGCGCGAGGGCCATCACGATCGCGTAGGCCGTCACCGCGACCTTCACCATGCGCGCCAGCCCGAAGCGGCTGCCCCAGCGCGCGGTGAGCTGCGACGCGCCAATGAACGAGGCCGCGTTCGCCGCGAAGGCGACGCTGTACTGCCGCGGGCTCAGCCCGTAGTGATCGATGAGCACGAAGGAGGAGGTCGCCAAGTAGGCGAAGAAGCTCGCCACGCCGAAGCCGCCGATCAGCGACAGGCCCAGGAAATGCCGGTCGCGCAGCAGCACCGCGTACGACTGCAGCGCGCTGCGGAAGCTGCTGCCCACGCGCTCTTCCGGCGGACGCGTCTCGGGCAAGCTGGTGTACAGGAGGATCGCCGCCAGCGCCGCGGCCCCGACGACGGCCCAGAACACGGCGCGCCAGCCGAAGGCTTCGATCAGCAGGCTGCCGGTGAGCGGCGCCAGGATGGGCGACACGCTGAACACCAGCATCAGCAGGGACATCAGCCGCGCCGCCTCGGTGCCCGTGTGCAGGTCGCGCACCACCGCGCGCGGGATCACCATGCCGGCGCAGGCGCCCAGCCCCTGCACGAAGCGCATCGCCACCAGCGTCGTCGCGTCCGGCGCCACCGCGCAGCCGATGCTGCCCGCCGCGAACAGCGCGAGGCCGAAGTACAGCGGCCCCTTGCGTCCCAGCATGTCGGACACCGGCCCGTAGACCACCTGCGCCAGGCCGAGGGCGAGGAAGAAGACGATCAGGCTGGCCTGCACGGTGGCGGGCGAGGCGCCGAGCGCGCGCCCGATGGTGGGCAGCGCCGGCAGGTACATGTCGATGGCGAACGGCCCCACGGCCGATACCAGCCCCAGCACCAGTGCGAGGCCGAAGAAGGATCTCTGCATGGAGCGCGATTGTGCTCGTCGGCGCGCACGACCGTCAGGCGCCGCGCCCCGTATGATCGCCGCATGCCTGCATACGCATTCGAGGCACTGGACGCGGAAGGCGCCACCCAGAAGGGCGTGGTGGAGGCCGACACGGCCCGGGCGGCCCGCGGGCTGCTGCGCGGCCGCGCCCTGGTGCCGCTGGAAGTGCGGCAGGTCGCCTCCGGCGAGGGCGCCGGCGCCGCCACGTCACGCGCGCTGTTCCGGCGGCGGGTGTTCAGCGCGACCGAGCTCGCCATCTGGACCCGCCAGCTCGCCGGCCTGGTGGGCTCCGGGCTCACGCTGGAGAGGGCGCTCACCGCGCTGACCGAGGAAGCCGACAACGAGCAGCACCACCACCTGATGGCCGCGCTGCGCGCGGAGGTGAATGCCGGCTCGTCGTTCGCCAAGGCGCTGGCACGGTTCCCGCGCGAGTTCTCCGAGATCTACATCGCGGTGGTGGGGGCGGGCGAGCAGAGCGGACACCTGGGCGCCGTGCTGGAGCGGCTGGCCGACGACCTGGAGGAGCGGCAGGCGCTCAACGCCAAGCTCATGGCCGCCACGCTCTACCCGGCCATCGTGACGGTGGCGGCGATCGCCATCGTGCTGCTGCTCATGACCTACGTCGTGCCGCAAGTGGCCAACGTCTTCGCGGGCTCCAAGCGCGCCCTGCCACTGCTCACCGTGGTGATGCTCGCGCTGAGCGCTTTCCTGCGCACCTGGGGGGTGACGCTGCTGATGGTGCTCGGCGCCATCGTGTTCGCACTGCGCGCGGCCCTGCGCAAGCCCGCCTTCCGCGAACGCTTCGACGCCGGCTGGCTCGGACTGCCGCTGGTGGGGCGCCTCTCGCGCGGCTACAACGCGGCGCGCTTCGCCGGGACCCTGGCGATGCTCGCCGGGGCCGGCGTGCCCATCCTCAAGGCGCTGCAGGCCGCCGCCGAGACGCTGGGCAACCGCGCGATGCGGGCCGACGCGCTGGACGCGCTGGTGCTGGTGCGAGAAGGCGCGCCGCTCGCCTCCGCGCTGGCGCAGAAAAAGCGCTTCCCCGGCCTGCTGTCCATGTTCGCGCGCCTGGGCGAGCAGACGGGGCAGCTGCCTTCCATGCTGCAGCGCGCGGCCAACCAGCTCTCCGCCGAGGTGCAACGGCGCGCCCTGCAGTTCGCGACACTGCTCGAGCCCCTGCTGATCGTGGGCATGGGCTTGGTCGTCATGCTGATCGTGCTGGCGGTGCTGCTGCCCATCATCCAGCTCAACCAGTGGGTACGATAGCCGCATGGCAGCCCCTTCCCTCGACGACAAGCTGGTGGTGGCGATCTCTTCGCGCGCCCTGTTCGACTTCGAGGAGGAGAACCGGGTGTTCGAGGGCGGCGACGCGGCCGGCTACATGCGGCTGCAGCTGGAGCGGCTGGACCGGCCGGCGAAGCCCGGCATCGCCTTCTCGCTGGTGAAGAAGCTGCTGGCCTTCAACGACGCGGGTGCGCAGCGGGTGGAAGTGGTCGTGCTCTCGCGCAACGATCCGGTGTCGGGGATGCGCGTGTTCCGCTCGGCCAAGGCCAACGGAATCCACCTGGAGCGCGGCGTGTTCACCCAGGGCCGGTCGCCCTTCGGTTACCTGCGGCCGCTGAAGGCCACGCTGTTCCTCTCGGCCAACGCCGATGACGTACGCGGCGCGCTGGCCGCGGGCTTCCCGGCCGCGCGCGTGCTCACCGAGTCGGTGCTGGCCAGCGTGAACTACCCGGACGAGGTCCGCATCGCCTTCGACGGCGACGCGGTTCTGTTCTCCGACGAGGCGGAGCAGGTTTTCCAGAAGAACGGGCTGGAAGCCTTCCAGCAGCACGAGCAGTCCAAGGCCACGCAACCCTTGCCGGGCGGCCCTTTCAAGCCGTTGCTGGCCGCGCTGCATCGCCTGCAGAAGGCCGGCGACACGGGCATGCGCATCCGCACGGCGCTGGTGACCGCACGCAGCGCGCCAGCGCACGAGCGCGCCATCCGGACGCTCATGGACTGGAAGATCGACGTCGACGAGGCCATGTTCCTGGGCGGCCTGCCCAAGGGCGAGTTCCTGCGCGAGTTCGAGCCGGACTTCTTCTTCGACGACCAGACGCGGCACGTGAGCCATGCGGCGCTGCACGTGCCGTCGGGGCACGTTGCGGCGGGGATCGCCAACCTCGTCGCCTAGGCCTTCGGAACCCAGGGGGATCGCGATGTCAGGGCATCGAATCTTCACCACCGCGTTTGCGAAGGTGTATCCGATGTACGTGCAGAAGGCGGAGCGCAAGAACCGCACGAAGGAAGAAGTCGACCAGGTCATCTGCTGGCTGACCGGCTATGACCAGGCGGGGTTGCAGCGGCAGATCGACCAGGGGCACGACTTCGAGACCTTCTTCGCGCAGGCCCCCGCGATGCATCCGAACAGCTCACTGATCACGGGCGCCGTCTGCGGTGTCCGCGTGGAGGAAGTCGAAGACCCGCTGATGCAAAAGATCCGCTACCTGGACAAGCTGGTCGACGAGCTCGCCAAGGGAAAGAAGATGGAGAAGATCCTGCGCGGGTAGCGCGGCGGCCTACGGCGCCAGGCCCGCTTCGTCCAGGATCGCCTGCGCGCGCAGGAGCACGGGACGATCGACCATCTTTCCATCGACGGCCACCGCTGCACCGCCGGCGGCCCCGGCGGCGTCCAGGACCCGGTTGGCCCAGCGCACATCCGCCTCGGAGGGACTGAAGGCTGCATTCACCCCTTGCACCTGCTTCGGGTGGATGCACAACTTGCCGCCGAAGCCGATCCGCCGGGCGCGCGCCGCATCCGCGGCCAGGCGCTCCGGGTCGTCGATCGCCGTGCTCACCCCGTCGACCGGCGCGGCCACGCCCGCCAGCCGTGAAGCCAGCACGAGGCCGGAGCGGAAGGCAAGCAACTCGTCGTCCTCGCCGGTGATGCCGAGGTCCAGCTGGAAGTCGATCGACCCGAACACGAGCCGCTGCACACCCGCTGCACCCGCGAGCGCCCTCGCCTGGTCGAAACCGGCCGCCGTCTCGATCAGCGGCAGCACCGCCGGCGCCCCGGCGTCGCGCAGCGCCTCGATGTCACTGGGCCGCTCCGCCTTGGGCAGCATGATTCCGGCCACGCCGGGGCTGCCGGCCATCGCGCAGTCTTCCCGGAACCAGGCAGTGTCGGCCGCGTTGATCCGCACGAGCACCGGGTGGTCCGGGTGGAGCCAAGCCGCCAGCGCGGCCCGCGCGGCCACCTTGCGTTCCGGCGCGACCGCGTCCTCGAGATCCACGATCACCGCATGGGCACCGCTGGCACAGGCCTTGGCGAAGCGCTCCGGCCGGTCGCCGGGCACGAACAGGTAGGAACGAGGGAGGGAGACCATGCGGTTCCTCCCCTCAGATCGCCTGCTGTTCGCGCAGCATCGCGATGTCCTGCTCGCCGCGTCCGAGCTGGCGCAGGATGGCCTCGGTGTGCTCGCCCACGGCCGGAATGGGGTCCATGCGGTACTGGAAGCTGCTGTTGCGCCCGGGCGGAAGCAAGGCGGTGATCGGGCCCACCGGAGAGCCGACCTGGCCCAGCCGGCCACGGGCCTCCAGTTGAGGGTGCGCCCACAGGTCGGCCATCGTGTTCACCTGCGCGTTGGCGATCTTCGCGCGCTCCAGGCGTTCGATCACGCCGGCCGCGGTGAGCTTGCCGAACTCCTCCAGGATCAGCGCCCGCAGCGCGGCGCGGTTCTCGTTGCGCCTGGCGTTGCTGGCATACAGCGGGTCGTCGGCCAGCGCCGGACGCCGCAGCACGTGCTCGCAGAACGCCCGCCACTCGCGTTCGTTCTGCAGGCCCAGCATCACGGACTTGCCGTCGCCGGCCTCGAACGGACCGTAGGGATAGATGGTGGCGTGCGAGGCGCCGCTGCGCGGCGGCGGCGGCGCGCCGTCGTACGCGTAGTACAGGGGAAAGCCCATCCACTCGGCCAGGCACTCCAGCATCGACACGTCGATGTGGCAGCCTTCGCCGGTGTGCTGGCGCTGCAGCAGGGCCGCCAGGATGCTGGAGTAGGCGTACATGCCCGCCGCGATGTCGGCGATGGAGTTGCCCGACTTGCACGGCTCCTGCGGCGTGCCAGTGACCGACAGGTAGCCGGCCTCGCTCTGGATCAGCAGGTCGTACGCCTTCTTGTCCCGGTAGGGCCCGTCGTTGCCATAACCGGAGATGTCGCACACGATCAGCCGGGGAAACCGCGAGCGCAGCTCCTCGTACCCCAGCCCCATGCGCGCAGCGGCGCCGGGCGCCAGGTTCTGCACCAGCACGTCGGCGCCGCCCAGGAGGTCCTCGAGCACCGCCAGCGCGGCGGGTTGCTTGAGATCGAGCGTGAGGCTCTCCTTGGACCGGTTGACCCAGGTGAAGTGCGAGGAGAGGCCGTGGGCACGCTGGTCGTACGCGCGGGCGAAGTCGCCCTCGCCCGGCCGCTCCACCTTGATCACGCGGGCGCCCAGGTCGGCTAGCTGGCGCGTGCAGAAGGGCGCCGCGATCGCGTGCTCCAGCGACACCACGGTGACGTTGTCGAGCGGTCGGGTCATGGCCGCGTCAGTCCACGGTGGCGCCGGACGCCTTGACGATGCGCGCCCACTTCACCAGGTCTTCCTGCAGCAGCCTGGCGAACGGCTCGGAGCCCACGGGCTGGGTCGGCGTGCCGGCGATCTCCACGCCCTGCTGCTCCAGCTTGTCGCGCAGGTCCTTCGACACGAGCGCCTTCGCCATCGCGTCTTCCAGGCGCGCGGCCACGTCGGCCGGCACCCCGGCGGGCGCGAACAGGCCGATCCACAGCGTGCCGCTGTAGCCGCGCACGGCTTCGCCGATGGTGGGCACGTCGGGCAGCACGGGCGAACGCGTCGCCCCGCTCACGGCCAGCGCGCGCAGCTTGCCCGCCTTGATGTGCGAGAGCGACGAAGGCAGGCTGCCGAACAGGATGGGCAGCTGCCCGCCCAGCACGTCGTTCATCGCGGGCGCCACGCCCTTGTAGGGCACGTGCTGCAGCTGGATGCCGGCCATGCTGTTGAGCATTTCGCCCAGCAGGTGGTTCAGCGTGCCGTTGCCGGCGGAGGCGAACTGGTAACCGTCCGGCTTGGCCTTGGCCATCGCGATCAGCTCGTTCAGGTTCTTCGCCGGGAACGAGGGATGGACCAGCAGCACGTTGGGAACCGCGCCGATCAGCGCGATCGGGCGGAAGTCCTTCACCGGGTCGAAGCCCGGGTTCTTGTACAGCGCGGGATTGATGGCCTGGCTGCTGCTGATGGTCATCAGCAGCGTGTGGCCGTCCTTGGGCGCCTTGGCCACCAACTGGGTGCCGATGTTGCCGCCGGCGCCGGGGCGGTTGTCCACCACCACGCTGGCCTGCAGCACCTCGGCCAGCTTCTGGCTGACGACGCGGCCGACGATGTCGTTGGTGCCGCCGGGCGCCTGCGGCACGATCATCGAAATGGGCCGGCTGGGATAGGCGGACTGTGCGGCGGCCAGCAGGGGGGCCGCCATGGCGGCGGCAAGCAGCGCGCGGCGCGCGCCGCTGAATCGGGATCGGTTCATGGTGGGGGACTGTCTCCTTGGAGCGGCGATCGTGTCATCGCCCCGGGCGGCCCACAATCATTCATTTCGCAAGCCAGCCTTCGGAAAATCCGAAGGCTTTAGCATGCGGCATGGACTTCGATCTCACGGACCTGCGGCTGTTCGCCGCGGTGGCGCGCGAGGGCAACCTCACGCGCGCCGCGCAGTTGCAGCACCTGTCGCTGGCCGCCGCGAGCGCGCGCATCAAGGCGCTGGAGCAGCAGGCCGGCGTGCCCTTGCTGGAGCGGGAGGCCCGCGGCGTACGGCTGCTGCCGGCGGGCGAGGCGTTCCTGCACCACGTGCGCGCCGTGCTGCGCGAGGCGCAGGCGCTGCGGGACGAGCTGGACGAATACGGCGCCGGCCTGCGCGGACACGTGCGCGTGTTCGCCAACACGACGGCCGTCACCGACTTCCTGCCGGAGATCCTGCCCGGCTTCTTCAAGTCCCACCCCGGCGTCAACATCGACCTGCGCGAGAAACCCAATGCGGAGATCGCGAGCGGCGTGCTCGAAGGCCGGGCCGACGTGGGCATCGTGGCCGGCGAAGTGGACACGCGCGGCCTGCGCGCCATCCACTTCAGCACCGACCAGCTGGTGCTGGTGGTGCCCCGCGGGCATCCCCTGGCACGCCGCAAGCGGGTCGCCTTTGCCGATACCCTCGCGGAGGATGCGGTGGGCATGCACGGCGGCAGCACGCTGCAGGCCTTCCTGTCGAACATCACCGAGGAACTGGGCCGCACCCTGAAGCTGCGCATCCAGGTCTACGGCTTCGACGCCATGTGCCGCATGATCGCGGCCGGCGTCGGCGTCGGGGTGGTTCCCGAAAGCGCTGCACGGCGCAACATCGCCACGATGGACCTCGTGCAGGTGGAGCTGACCGACGCCTGGCGCATCCGCAAGCGCTACATCCTGGTGCGGGACGGCGACGTGCTGGCAACGTACGCGCGTTCGCTGGTCCAGACCATCTGCACGCATTACGGTTGCGAAGTGCGGGCCTGACCGCCCCGAGGCCCTTCAGCGCTGCACCAGCACGCCGAGCACCACCGCGCCATTCAGCAGGATCCAGCCGATGCAGGCGACGTAGATCGCCTTGTCGCGCTTGGCCAGGCCATGCACGAACCAGAGGCAGGAGCCGAGCAGGTAGGTGCCCCAGGACAGCGCCGACACGCCGGCGACCTGCCCGTCGACCCACACGGTCCATATCTGGGGCAGCGTCATCACCATCGTCGCGATGGAGAAGAAGGGCAGGATCTTCGCCACCGGGCTGCCGGGTGCGTCCGCTGACTGCGAGGCGCCGGGTCCATGGGCCATGGGTCGCTCCTTCGGGGACGGGAGGCCGCCATCATGCCCCTGCCGCGAATTGCCCGATACTGGCCGAGATGATCCTTGCACCCTTCGTCATCGCGATCGGCCTGCTGGGCACGATCCTCCCGGCGCGCGCGGCCGATCCGGTGGTGGTCGGCTCCAAGCGCTTCACCGAAAGCTACGTGCTGGGGGAGATCGCACGCCAGGTGCTGGTCGAAGCCGGCGTGCCGGCCGTGCACCGCCAGGGACTGGGCAACACGGCGGTGATGGAGCAGGCGCTGGCCACGGGCTCCATCGCCGTGTATCCCGAATACACCGGCACGATCGTGCGCGAGCTGCTGAAGAAAGAGGGCGCGGAGGCCGCCGCGCCTTCCCTGGAGCAGATCAACCTCTGGCTCGCCCCGAAGGGACTGAAAGCGGCGGTGCCGCTCGGCTTCAACAACAGCTATGCGCTGGCAATGCGCGAGGACGACGCCGCGCGCCTGGGCATCGCGACGCTCTCCGACCTGGCCAAGACCCGCGAGCCCCTGCGCTTTGGCCTGTCACACGAGTTCCTGGTGCGCGCCGACGGCTGGAACGCGCTCATGGCGGCGTACGGCTTGCCGTTCACGCCCGGCAGCGGGCTGGACCACGGCCTGGCGTACCAGGCGCTCGCCCGCAAGCAGGTGGACGTGGTCGATGCCTACACCACCGATGCGCAGATCGCGCGCCTGCGGCTGCGCGTGCTGCGGGACGACCGCAACTTCTTTCCGCGCTACGACGCGTTGCTGCTGATGCGCGCGACGCTCGACGAGCGTCCCCTGGCCACGGCGCTCGCCGGCCGCATCGACGATCGCGCCATGCAGGCGATGAACGCCGAAGCGGAGATCGACGGCAAGACGTTCGACCAGGTGGCCCGTGACTTCCTGGCGCGCAACAAGGCGGCCGCAGCATCCCCTCCCGCCGCCGCGACGGCAGCCCGGGCCACCCAGGGCCAGCGCTTCCTCGACCGCCTGCTGGCCCCCGACCTGCCGCGGCTGCTGCGCGAGCACCTGACGCTGGTGTTCGCCTCGGTCGCGATCGCGACGGCGATCGGCATCCCGGCGGGCGTCCTGGCCGCGCGACGACCCCGGCTCGGCCGGGCACTCATGGCGCTGGTCGGCATGCTGCAGACGGTGCCTTCGCTGGCGCTGCTGGCTTTCCTGATCGCGCTGGTGGGCGCCATCGGATTCGTGCCGGCGCTGCTGGCGCTGTCGCTCTATGCGCTGCTGCCGATCGTGCGTAACACGCACGCAGGACTGGCCTCGGTGCCGCCCGGCATGCGGCTGGCTGGGCTCGCGCTCGGGTTGCGCAGCGGCCAGGTGCTGCGCGGCATCGAGCTGCCGCTGGCCGCGCCCACCATCTTCGCCGGCATCCAGACCGCCGCGGTGCTGAACGTGGGCGTGGCCACGGTCGCCACCTTCATCGGCGCCGGCGGGCTGGGCGAGCGCATCGTCGCGGGGCTGGCGGTGAATGACACGGCGTACATGCTGGCGGGGGCCATTCCGGCCGCGGTTCTTGCGCTGGTGACGCAGTGGGGGTTCGATGGGCTCGAGTGGGTGTTGCTGCGCAGGCGGTTCACTCGCGTGGGCGGGACGGAAGCCGCGAAAGAGGCGCCTCCCAGGCCGGCGGCGAACAAGATGGAGCCGTGAGCTTTCGGAGGTCACCATCGGCCAGGAGCGAATGCCCGCCAAATGGACGCTGCCTTCCTGGCCCCTGGGCACCAGAATGGTCTTGCAGCAACAGGAGGTTGGAATGCAGATGGTGTTTTGTCGGGTGAGATCGACCATTGCCCTCGGGCTGTTGGCACTGGTCGCGGGGTGCGCGGGACACATTCGGCCCCAAACGCCCGAAGTGCCCACCCGGCCCGCGCGCAGCGCCACCGTTCGCTTCGAGATCCCGCCGACCTTCCCTCTTCAGGTGTCGCGCAGTTCCTTCGGGAGCTACTCCGCTCCGCGGATCGGAAGCTCGGACGTCGAGTACGCGCGCAAGGAGGTCGATGACATGCTGCGCGAAGTGCGCGCCCAGATGGTTCCGGCTGTCGAGCACGCCCTGCGAAACAACGGCATCCCGCCGGGCGACGATACCTTGATCCACGTGGCAGTCGAGAGCGCAGGTCACAACGGGATGGGGCCGGGCGCGGTCATGCTCCTCTCGGTCCGGTACAAGGACGACGCACTGCGCCCGTGGCAAGCGCGCATCTCGGCCGCGACATCCGCTGTCGACAATCCCAGGACAACGGCCGCCAAGTTTTCCAAAGCCGTCGTGGCCACGCTTGCTGCCCATGGGATCGTTGCGCCTGCCGCCGGTCGCTGAACGACATGAAGGCTGGCCCTGGGACGCGCCGGTCTAGCGCAGCCGCCCGGTTTCCGCGTCGATCACGACCAGGCGGACTTCGCCTGCGGCGGTGAGGACCTGGATCCGCCACACCACGCTGTTGTCCACGTGCAGGCCGCGCTCCACCGCCAGCACACGGCCGGGCGCCTTCCGCTGAGCCAGGGAAGCGGCTTCGTCGCGGCTCACGCCGGCCCAGGCGGCCGGCAACAGGAACACCAGTGCAAGCAGGAAAGCGAGGCTGGAAACGGCGATGCGTGGCATGGGGGATCCTTTGATCATTGGCGTCCAGGGTAACGCCCACTACCTGAACGATCCAGGAACGATCACGCGCCGTACACCCCTGCGCGAAGGTCATTCGCGAGGTCGGCGAGCCACGCGGCATCCTGCGCTCGCGAAAGATAGGTCCTCGAAATCCGTACGGCCCTGCAGGTGACGGTGACCATCAGGTCCGCATGCAAGCCCAGGTCTGCCGACTGGCGGATCGGGTGCACCGCGAAGTCGAACCCGGCCGGATCGCGACCCGCGCGCGCGATCAGGGCATCGAAAAGCGTTCGGTCATCGTTCGCGGCGCGCGGCTCGGCCGCAGCCGTCCTGCCGGGCTGCGGGTACCACCCGGCCGGGCCCGGGACGCCAGGGCGGCCATGGGCGTGCAACGAGGCCGCGGCTGGGGGCGCCAGGACGCCTTCCAGGCGCGAAGGGGGAACGGAGTTCAGCGGACACTCCCACAAGGATGCGGAGAGTGCAGGCTATATCGTGGCAGGTGAACGCCGCCTGAACGGCCCCGGGCCCATCATTGGATGCGCTTGCCGGGCCAGCTCGGCGGCTGGCAGGCTGGCCGCGGAAAAGTCTTGCCTGTCCTTGTCGATTTCGCAGGGGCTGCTTCGTCGTCACCAGGGGCGGGCGTGCCGCCCGCAACCATGCCGGCCGATGCGGGCGGCCAGCATGGCCATGGACGGACCCGCGACCGCTTGGAGAGAACGCAATGACCAGCAAGAACACGATCTGCCTCTGGTACAACCGCGACGCGCTGGAAGCTGCGCAGTTCTATGCGAAGACCTTCCCCGACAGTTCCGTCGGCGCCGTGTATCGCGCGCCGGGCGACTATCCCTCGGGCAAGGAGGGCGACGTCCTGACCGTGGAGTTCACGGTCATGGGCATTCCCTGCCTCGGGCTGAACGGCGGCCCGGCGTTCCAGCAAACCGAAGCGTTCTCGTTCCAGGTGGCGACCGAGGACCAGGCGGAAACCGACCGCCTGTGGAACGCGATCGTCGGCAACGGCGGACAGGAGAGCGCCTGCGGCTGGTGCAAGGACAAGTGGGGACTGTCGTGGCAGATCACCCCCCGGGCGCTCACGGCGGCCATCGCCGACCCCGACCGGGCCGCGGCCAAGCGGGCATTCAACGCCATGATGGAGATGGGCAAGATCGACATCGCCAGGATCGAAGCCGCCCGCAAGGGCTGAGCATCACCGGGTCGACCACACGAGAGGAGAGGCATGAGCAAGGTCTTCGTCAACGTCGGGCTCAGCCTGGACGGCTACATGGCACCGGAAGGCATGACCATGGGCAAGCCGGAGTACAAGAACTGGGGTGCGAAGTGGGGTGCGTTGATGGCGTGGATCATCAACCAGCAGTACTTCCGCGACAACCTCAAGCTCGGACCCGGGGGAGAGACCGGCCCGGTCAATGACCTGGTCCGCAGCACCACGGAGCGCATCGGCGCCAACATCATGGGCAAGCGGATGTTCGACCAGGGCGAGGTCGCCTGGCCGGAGGAGGCTCCGTTCCACACACCGGTCTACGTGCTGACGCACGAGAAACGCGATCCTTGGGTGCGTCCCGGCGGGACGACCTTTCATTTCATCAATGATGGGCCGGAGCGTGCGCTGGAGTTGGCACGGGAATCCGCGGGCAGTCGGGATGTACGTATTGCGGGCGGAGCGGATGTGATCCAGCAATACCTGAACCTGGGCGTCGTCGACGAACTGGAGATCGCGTTGGCACCGGTGTTCTTCGGCGCAGGGCGGCGTCTCTTCGAGAACCTGCGCGAACCCGGGCCGCAGTTTCGGATCGACAGGGTGCTCGATGGACCGGCCGCCACACACTTGCGGTATGTGCGGCAGTGAGGGCGGGCTGGGAACTGGTTGAAACGGACGGTCCGCTACGCAGCCCGGCCGCTCACTCCGGCATCCCCGCCAATCGCAGTCCCTCCGCGAGCCGCCCCAGGTCTTCCGTCTTATGGATCGGAAGCCACTCCTTCAAATGGGCAACATGAAGCGAGGCGTCGACGTTGCGCATCCGCTCCATCGCCAGCCTGGCCTTGTCCGTTCGTCCGGCCAGCGCATGGCTCGCCGCCACCACGCACACGGCGGCGCGGAAGTCTTGCAGGTTCCCGATCGCTTTTTCGCCCCAGGCCGCGGCGGCATCGAAGCGGCCGGCGAAGAAATGCGCCAGCGCCATGCCGGCCTGCATCCGGAACAGTTCCGGATCCAGCGGGCTCAGGCGGATCGCGCGCGCCAGGTGTTCGATCGCTGCGTCGGGTTCGCCATGGAAGGCGCGCAGGAACCCGCCGAGGAACCACGCGGAGGCGAGGTTCGGGTTGAGCAGCACGGCGCGGTCCAGGAGTGCGATGCCGCCATCGAGGTCGCTGGCGAGATGCCCCAGTGCGTGCCCTGCCCGCGTGAGGGCCACGGCGTCGTCCCGGCCAAGCTCCACGGCGAGCCTCGCCAGGCGGATGCCCTCGGCGATCTCCCGGGGCCGATCGGTCGTCCAGCCATTCACGTTGCGCCAGAAGTGGCACCAGGCCGCCATGCCGTAGGCCGATGCGAACTCGGGATCCAGCTCGATCGCGTGGCGGAACAGGGGCAGCGCGGCCGTTATGGATTCGCGGGTCCCGCTGTGCAGCTTCGCGACGCCACGCAGGTAGTAGTCGTAGGCATCGAGGCTTTCCGTCGGCTTGCGCTTGGCACGCTCGATTTCCGCGCGTTCGAGCTGCGGTGCGATCGCGCCGACGACACTTTCCGCCATCTGGTCCTGGAGTCCGAAGACATCCTGCAGCGTTCCTTCGAAGCGCTCGGCCCAGAGGTGCATCCCGGTCGTGGTGTCGATCAGCTGCCCGGTGATGCGCACCTTGTCGCCGGTCTTGCGCACGCTGCCTTCCAGCACGTAGCGCACGCCCAGCGCCCGGCCGACGTCCTTCACGTCCACCACGCGTCCCTTGTACGTGAAGCTCGAGTTGCGCGCGATCACGAACAGCCAGCGCATGCGCGACAAGGCCGCGATGATGTCCTCCACCACCCCGTCGGCGAAGTACTCCTGCTGCGGATCGCCGCTCAGGTTGTGGAAGGGCAGCACGGCGATCGAGGGTCTCTCCGGAAGCGCGAGCACCAGCGGCGGCTCCCGCGTGTCTGAGGAGGCGTGTTCGCCCACCTTGACCTCGCCGACGAAGCGGAAACCCTTGCGGGCGACGGTCCGCAGCAGGAGCTGGTCCTCGCCGGTGTCGCCGATGGCCTTGCGCGCCGCGTTGATGTGGCTGGAGATCGTGGATTCGGAGACGATGCGCCCGCGCCAGACCGCCTCCAGGAGCTCGTCCTTGCTGACGACCCGGTCGCGGTGGCTCACGAGATGCAGCAGGAGATCGAAGACCTGCGGCCCGACGGGCACGACGTCCACCCGCCGCGAAAGCTCGCGGCGCTCCGCGTCGAGCACGTAGTCTCCGAATGTGAACTGCACCGCAGCGTTCCCTTGCCCCTGTCCGTCCATCGATGGTACGGCACGCCTGGACGGAAAACCAAGGCATTCTGAAGGTCGATTCAAGGCGTCGCCAAGGACTTTCGGGCAGGGCCCGGGCACTCTCCATGTCTGCCGGCGGCAATCGTTGCAGCCGGAACCAACGGAGAGAAAGCCATGAAGATTGTTGTCATCGGGGGCACAGGCCTCATAGGTACGAAACTCGTCGGCTATTTGCGCGAGCGCGGCCATGACGCGATCGCAGCCTCGCCCAACACGGGCGTCAACACCATCACCCGCGAGGGGCTGGCCCAGGCTCTAGCCGGCGCCGACGTGGTCGTCGACGTGGCGAACGCGCCCGTGTGGGAAGACCAGGCCGTTCTCGAGTTCTTCGAGACTTCGACCCGCAACCTGTTGGCCGCGGAAGCCGCCGCCGACGTGCGACACCACGTGGCGCTGTCGATCGTCGGCAGCGAAAGGCTGCCCGACAACGGCTACTTCCGGGCAAAGGTCGCACAGGAAGCCCTCATCAAGGCGTCCGCCATTCCGTACACGATCCTGCGTGCCACGCAGTTCTTCGAGTTCGTCGGCGGCATTGCGCAGTCCGCCACCGTCGGCGACGAGATCCGCCTGTCCCCGGCGCTGATCCAGCCCATCGCCGCCCAGGACGTGGCACTGGCGCTCGCGGACGTCGCGGTCTCGCCGCCGGCCAACGGCACCGTCGAAGTGGCCGGCCCCGAGGCCATGCCGCTCGACGAACTGGGCCGGCGCTTCGTGCGGGGCACGAAGGGGACGCTCAAGGTCGTGCCGGATGTCCGCGCGCGCTATTTCGGCGGCGTTCTCTCCGACCGGACGCTCACACCCGGGGCCCATCCGCGCATCGGCGCGATTCGCTTCGAGGACTGGCTGGGCCAGTCGGCGCGCGCCGCGGGCCGCTAGCCGTGGCGCGGCTAGCCAAGCGAAAGGTCATCGGCCTGCTTCTGTGCCTGGGCGCCGTGATCGTCGTCGCTGCCGGATGGGTCGCGGCCCGTTCGGGCAGCGAGGCGGCTACGGACAACGCATATGTCCGCGGGGAGGTGACCTCGCTCGCACCCAAGGTCGGGGGGTACGTCACGGCCGTGGAAGTGCAGGACAACCAAGCCGTTCGGGCGGGTGACGTCCTGTTCCGGATCGACGACCGGGACTTCCGCGCACGCCTGGTCCAGGCGGCCGCCAATGTCGAAGCCGCGCGGGCCCGGCTCGCGAGCGCCGATGCCGAGATGGGGTTGCAGCAGGCCCTCATCCGGCAGGCCGAGGCCCAGCGCCTGTCGAACGTGGCAGAGATGGGCCTGGCGGCCAAGGCCCTGGCCCGGCGCCGTGAACTCGTCGACGTCGGCTTCGTCAGCCGCGCCCAGCTCGATGAGAGCGATGCAGCGCGGGCCAAGGCCGAGGCCGGCGTCTCTGCCGCATCGGCGCTGGTGGGCGCCCAGCAGCAGCGAACCGCCGTTCTCGCCACCCAGCGGGCAGCGGCCGCGGCCTCGCTCGAACAGGCGCAAGCTGCACTGCGGCTCGCGCAGATCGATCTCGAGAACACGGTGATCAAGGCGCCGGTCAGCGGCATCGTCGGCAACCGCCAGGTGCGCGTCGGCCGGCTGGTCGCGCCCGGAGCCTCGCTGCTGGACATCGTGCCGGTACACGACGTCTGGGTCGTGGCGAATTTCAAGGAGACGCAGCTCGGGCACGTCCGCCCCGGCCAGCGGGCCACGATCACGATCGACGGACTGCCGGACCAGGTGTTCGAAGGCATCGTGGACAGCTTTGCACCGGCCAGCGGCTCCACCTTCAGCCTGTTGCCTTCGGACAATGCCACCGGCAACTTCGTCCGCGTCGTCCAGCGCATCCCCGTGAAGATCCGGTTCGCCGGCTCGCCACTGCCGCGCCAGCTGGTGCCCGGCTTGTCCGCCCGGGTGAAGATCGTCGGGATGCCTCCCTCGTGACAGCGGCCTCTTCCTTGCTGGTGGCGGGCGTCGTGTGCGCCACGCTGACGGAGGCGATCGCCGGCACCGTGCTGTCGCTGGGGCGGTTCCACCTCGCCGGCGATGCCCATGCGACCCCGGACGAGATGGCCTGGCTGGATGTCGGCTACATCGCACTGAAGCTGATGGGGTTCATGCTCGCCCCGTGGCTCTTGACCCGCATCCGCCCGCGCCGCCTGATCGTCGACGCGTCCCTCCTCATGGGCGTGTCCTGCCTGGTCACCGCGATGACGGCCCGCCTGGACCTCCTGGTTGCGCTGCGGGCCTTGCAGGGTTTTGCGGGAGCCACCCTCCTGGTTGCGGGCCAGGCCATCATCTTCCTCGCCTTCGAGCGGCGCCACCAGCCGGTGCTGCAAGCCGTGTTCGCCATCGGGGCGGTCGTCGCGCCCGCGACGATCACGCCGGCGCTCGGTGGATGGCTGCTCGACCACCTGTCGTGGACGTGGGTCTTCCTCAGCACCGTTCCCCTGGCGTTGGCGGCCGCGGGCTTGCTGTTGCTGGCCGGCGAAGCGGCGCCGCTGGAGACTGCACCCCGTCCCTTCGACTGGATCGGCTTCCTACTCCTGTCCGCGGCCGTCTTCTGCTTCACCTGGGTCTTCAGCCAGGGCAGCCGGTGGAACTGGTTCGAGGAACCTCGCATCCTGTGGCTGGCGACGATAGGCGCCGCCTCGCTGCTGGCGTTCCTCGGCCAGCAAGTCGTGGCGCGTCCCGGCGTCCTGCTCGACTTCTCCCTGTTCCGGTGCGACGACTTCTCGTTCGCTTCGGTCGTCAGCCTGATGGCCGGTGCCGCCTTGTTCGGCACCGCGTTCCTGATTCCGTCCTTTGCCGTATCGCGCCTTTCATTCACGCCCACCGGCGCCGGGATGCTGCTGCTGCCCAGCGGCGCCTTGTTCATTGCGGCGCTCTTCGCGAGTGCGCTCCTCGTCCAGGTCGGCCGCGCGCCTCCGATCGCCACCGTGCCCCTTGGCATCCTGATGATCGTGGTGTCGATGTGGATGCTGTCCGGATCGACGAGCGACACCGGCGCGAGCCAGATGATGGCGGCCATCCTGCTGCGCGGAGCGGGCCTCGGCTTCCTGTTCCTGTCGATCACGCTGGTTGCGTTCGGCAAGTTGCCTGAGCGGAACCTCGCCGGCGGCATCGGCCTTTTCAACACCGGCCGCCAGCTCGGCGGGCTGATCGGCGTGGCCGCGCTGCAGACGTTGATCGATCACGAGGCCGCCGCCAATGTCGCTGCGCTGGGGGCGAACATCGCTGCAGGAGTCCCCGCAGTCGGCGAACGGCTGGCGATGACCTCTGCCTTGCTCTCTGCCAAGGGGCTGGATGCGGCTGCTGCCCATGCGACGTCGGTGAGCCTGCTCGGCCGCGCCGTGGCCGGTCAGTCCGTCGTCATCGCCTTCGGCACGGCGTTCAATGCCATCGCATTGGGCTTCGTCATCGCTGCCCCCGTGTTGATCGGCTTCAAGGCCGGGATTTCCGCTGTCCGCAAGCGCGCGCTGCGCCCGCGCTGAAGTGATGCATCAGCGCGCCTCGCGGGTCATGGGCGACTTCCGGTGCCCAGCCTTGCCCCGATCGCGTTCATCTGCTCGATTTCCCTGCGCTGCGCGGCCTCGATTTCGCGGCAAAGGGAGAGAAGCTCGGCGTCTGCGAGGCGGGCCTCCCTGCACATCAGGATGGCCCCGGAGTGGTGAGGGATCATGGACGCGATGAATTGCCGGTCGCCCACACCGGCCTGGAAACGCGTAGCGGCAAAGGCGCCGATGAAGAGGACGCCGAGGCCGATGTACAAGGCGAGATTGAGCCGCCTGTTGCTGTACATGCCGCCCATGGTCGCCAGCATGAGGATCCCCATGGGAGCGACCATGGTGAGTGCCATGTACAACATGTTGATGTTGTTGCGGAAGTCCGGCCAGCCATCGATCATGGAGAACATGACGAGGTACATGGCGGCCAGGCTGAGCACCATGTTCACTCCAAAGAGCACGTAGGAGCGGCTTGGGCTGGCGTGGCCCTGTTTGTTCTGGCCATGGGTATTCATCCGTGTTCCTTTCCGATGCAGGAAGCGGAGGCTACCGGAAGTATCGGCTCGAAGGCGCCCCCAGCGCGATCGCGCCGTTCGACGCTGTGCTACCGAGGCCCCCGCGACTCCCGCCGCGCGATCCAGATCGTGGCCGCGCAGATCACCACGCCGCCGATGATCGTGGAGTTGCTCGGCGCATCGCCGAACGCCAGCCAGCCGATGAGCGTGGCCCACACGAGGTCCAGGAACTTCACCGATTGCGTGGCGGAGATGTCCGCCACCGCATACGAGCGCGTCAGGCAGTAGTGCCCCGCGCTGCCCAGGATGCCGCACAGCAGGAACAGCACCCACTGCCCAGGCCCCGGCATCTGCCAGTGCAGCAGTGCGAGCGGCAGGCTGCAGAGCGTGACCGTGATCGACTGCCACACGACGATCACCTCCGGCCGTTCGTAGCGCGTGAGCGCCTTGGTGATCAGGAACGAGGCGGCGAACACCGGCGAGGACGCGAGCATGACCAGCGTGTACCAGCCGGCGCCGCCCGAGAGCTTGGGGCCCACGACGATCAGCACGCCCGCGAAGCCGATCGCCGCGGCCAGCCAGCGCTCCCAGCGCATCGGCTCCTTGAACACCAGCACCGCGCCCAGCATGATGAAGATCGGGCCGGTGAAGCCGATGGCGGTCGTGTCGGCGATCGTGATGTGCGGGATGGCGGTGAACCAGAGCACCAGCCCCAGCGTGTGCACGGCTCCGCGAGAGAACTGGCCCGCCACGTTCCTCGGGCGGTAGGCCGCGAAGCCGCCGCGCATCACCAGCGGCAGCATCACGGCCAGCCCCATCACGTAACGCAGGAACTGCGTCTGGAAGGGGTCCAGCGCGATGGCCAGCCCGCGCATGATGGAGTTGAGCACCACGAACAGGAAGCCGGCCGACATGGACCACAGGATCGCCTGAGTGCCGGGATCGAGCCGCGAGATGCGCCACTGCGCCACCTGCGCATGGCGCGTGAAGAGGTTGCGCTTGCGTAAGGGCGGGCTCACCGGCATGGAACGACGACTATAGGGGCTGGCTGCCGCGCCGCACGCACGGTGTTGCTGGCGCGCACGTGACTCGGCCGCGAGCAGGGACTTTTTCTTCATCCTAAGATGCGCGGGTCTTCAGGGCGGGGTGGAATTCCCCACCGGCGGTAGGCGGCGCGAGCCGCGAGCCCGCGAGCGCCCCGGTCCTTCGCGGCCGGGGGTCAGCAGACCGAGTCAGATGCTCGGGCCGACGGTCACAGTCCGGATGGAAGAAGATTCGCCTCCCCCGCGGGAGGCGAAGCGTGCGCGCGCCGGCGACGGTGCGGGCCGCGCATTCCTTGCAGCCTTGAGGCGTTTTTGTTCATCCGACAGGAGCGTTTCATGTCCCTTGCCACTCCCCTTGCCGAAGGCGCCGTCGCCTTCAGCCCCCTGCCCGAGATCCTGGCCGAGATCGCCGCGGGCCGGCCCGTGCTGGTCCTCGACGACGAGGACCGCGAGAACGAGGCCGACCTCATCGTCGCGGCCGACCGCATCACGCCGCAGACGATGGCGATGCTGATCCGCGAAGGCAGCGGCATCGTCTGCCTGTGCATCCGGCCGGACCGCGCCAGCGCGCTCAAGCTGCGACCCATGGTCGAAGTGAACCGCTCGCGGCATGCGACGGCCTTCACGCAGTCGATCGAGGCGGCGTTCGGCGTGAGCACCGGCGTGTCGGCTGGCGACCGCGTGCAGACCATCCAGTGCGCGCTGCGCTCGACGCTGGAGCGCAGCGAGATCGTGAGCCCCGGGCACGTGTTCCCACTGATCGCCAAGCCCGGCGGCGTGCTGGAGCGGCGCGGGCACACCGAGGCGGCCGTGGACCTGGCGGAGCTCGCCGGCTGCGATCCGTCGGGCGTGCTGTGCGAACTGATGAATCCGGACGGGAGCATGGCGCGCGGCAGCCAGGTCGCGGAGTTCGCGGAGCGACACGGCCTACTGTGCACGACCGTGGAAGCGATCCGGAGCTACCGCGAAACTAGATCGTCCTGACGACGATCCGGCCGCGCACCTGCCCCGCCATCAGCTTCTGCGCGGCCTCGATCGCACCGGACAAGGGGATCTCCGTCGTCATCGTCTCCAGCAGCTGGGGATCGAGGTCCCGCGCGAGCCGCGCCCAGGCTTGCTCGCGCGACGCCATCGGCGCCATCACGCTGTCGATGCCCAGCAGCGAGATGCCACGCAGGATGAAAGGCGCCACGGAGGAAGGAAGGTCCATGCCCTGCGCGAGGCCGCAGGCCGCCACGGCGCCACCGTAGCGCGTCTGCGCGCAGGCGTTGGCGAGCGTATGGCTGCCCAGCGCGTCCACCACGCCGGCCCAGCGCTCCTTCTGCAAGGGCTTGCCGGGCGTGGCCAGCTCGGCGCGGTCGATGACGTTGGCCGCACCCAGCTTGCGCAGGTAGTCCGCCTCGGCCGCCTTGCCGGTCGCGGCGACCACTTGGTGCCCGAGCCTGGCCAGCAGCGCCACCGCCACGGAACCCACGCCGCCGGTGGCGCCCGTCACCAGCACCTCGCCCGCGCCGGGCTTGAGGCCATGCCGCTCCAGCGCCAGCACGCACAGCATCGCGGTGTAGCCGGCCGTGCCGATCGCCATGGCCTGCCTGGCGGTGAATGCCGCCGGCCGGCGCACCAGCCACTCGCCCTTCAGCCGCGCCTTGGCGGCGAGGCAGCCCTTGTGCGTCTCACCGACGCCAAAGCCGTTCAGCACCACGGCATCCCCCGGCTTCCAGGCGGATGCACGGCTTTCCAGCACGGTGCCCGAGCCGTCGATGCCCGCGACCATCGGCCAGCTGCGCACCACGGGCGACTTGTTGGTGATGGCGAGGCCGTCCTTGTAGTTGAGCGTCGAGTATTCGATGGCAACCGTCACGTCGCCGTCGGGCAGGAAGCTGTCGTCGACTTCGCGCACGGCGGCGCGGAATTCGGGGTCCTTCTCGAGGACCAGGGCCTGGAACATGGGAGTCTCCTTCGCGTTGGCGGCTATTCGGCGTGCCGCCGCAGCGCCTTCACCAGCTGGCTGCTGGTGTTGCGAAGGCGCTGGGCCAGCAGCTGCGTGAGCTTCACCAGCAGTTTCGCGCCGATTTCCGGTCGCGCGTGGATCAGCCGCCCGACGGCAGCCTTGTCCAGCACGGCAGCCTCGACTTCGCTCAGCGCCCAGCAGCTCGCATAGCGCGGCTCGCCGTCGAACATCGACATCTCGCCCAGCACGCTGCCGGTGCGCAGCACGGCCAGGCGCGTGTTGTCGCCGCGCACCTCCGGCTCCGCATCGGGACCGAGGCGCTTGCCCACGTCCACGGTGCCGCGCAGCAGCAGCATCATCCAGTCGTCGACGTCGCCTTCCTTGATCAGGATCTGCCCGGGCTGCGCGCGAACGTGCAGCATCAGCGAACCCACCACGTCGACCTCCTCGGCACGGAAATCCTGCAGCAGCGTGCTGTCCTGCATCAGCCCCGGCCACTGCGACAGGCGCTCGCAGAAGCCCAGCACCTCCAGCCCGGCGCCGCGCATCTGCTCCTGGAGGGCCGAGGTGGGCATCAACGCTCGCGCAGCCACGCGGCGATATCGACCGCCACCGCCTCGGTGGCCGCGGCCAGCGCCCGCACGCCGCCGGCGGCATCCGCGCTGGGGGCGGGACGGCGCGCCTCGAAGCGGCGCTGCGCGACCAGCTTCTCGCCGCCCGGCGTGCTCTCCAGGAGCGTCACGCGCAGGCGCAGCACGCCTTCGCTTTGCCCCGCCGACGCGAACACCTGGCTGAACTCGTCCAGTTCCAGCCGCAGCACGGGCGGCGCCACGCCGCCGCGGCGCGTGAGCGTCGATGCCGACCGCGGGTCCAGCACCGCGCGGTCGCGGCCGAGAACGTCGCGCAGCCTCTGGTGCACCAGCTCGCCCGGCGGCGAACTCCAGCGCGCGAAGGCATAGGGGCGCAACTGGTGCGGGTCTTCATAGGCGAGGCGATAGAGCATGCCGGCGCCTTCGAGCGCGACGCCCACCTGCACGTCCGACAGCAGCAGCGGCGGACGCTCCGGCGTGCCTGGCGCCAGCGGCACGGCCGGCGCCGGACCGAAGTCGTACATCACCTCCTGCACCGGCTTGTCGGGCAGCGCCTTGCAGCCGGCCAGCAACGCGGCCAGCAACGCGGCCAGCATCAGCGGAAGCAGCAGGCGCTTCATCGGCGCGCTCCCGGGGCCGCGAAGCCCGGTTCGCCGGGGCCGGGACGCGGCGTGCCCTGTCCGTAGATCAGCATCTGCGGGTTCTCCGTCAGTTCGTTGATGGCGCGGTCCAGCGTGCGCATGGTCTGCGTGGTCTGTTCGGCCACCCGGTTCAAGCGCGGCAGGGTGCTGACGCTCACCGTCTCCACGGCCTGCGCGAGCGCGTCCGTGCCTTCGCTCACGCGGTCCAGCGGACCGCCCTTGGCATTGATTTTCTGCGCGACCGTGCTGATGTCGGTGGCGGCGGTGCCCACCCGGTCCGCCGCGCCCTGCAGGTTGCGCATGGTGACGGTCAGCTCGCCCAGGGCGGGATCGACCCGGCGCTGCACCGTGTTGTCCAGCCGCGCGGCCAGACGGTTGGTGCCGTCCGCCGCCTGCGCGATGTTCTCCAGCGCGGAGGCGATGCGCTTCTGGTTGTCGTCGCCCAGCACCTGGTTCACGCGCACGGCGACTTCCTCCACGCGGTCGAGGATGATCTCGCCGCGCTCCTCCAGCCGCGCCAGCAGGCCGGGGCGCAGCGGGATGCGCGGCGGCACTTCGTCGTCGGGCACCAGCCGCGGGGCCGGCTTGCCCTCGTCGGCGAGCTGGATGAAGGCGAGGCCCGTCACGCCCTGGTAGCTGAGCGTGGCGAAGGTCCCGCGCGTGACGGGCGCGTCGCGGTCGATCTCCATGCGCACCAGCACGTTGCCCGTGGCCTTGGGATCGAAGCCGACGCTGGACACCTTGCCCACGTCCACGCCGCGGAAGCGCACCGGCGCCTGCGACTGCAGGCCGGTGACGGTTTCCCGGGTGGAGATCTCGTAGGTGTCGCGGATGCCGGTGTCGCGCGTGAGCCAGGCGGAGAGGGCCAGCACCAGCGCGGACATCAGGGCCACGAAGATGCCGGCGGCGAGGGCGTGGGCCTTGTTTTCCATGGTGTATTCAACCTTTCATGGCGCTCAGATGGCGAACGGGTACTCGCGCAGCAACTCCATCGCGCGCTGCCCGCGCTCGCCCAGGAAGAATTGCTCGACGAAGGGATGGCGGAAGGCGATCACCTCCTTGGGCTTGCCGTTGACGATCACGCGCTGGTCGGCCAGCACCGCGATGCGCGTGGACAGCTCGAACAGCGTGTCGAGGTCGTGCGTGACCATGATGACCGTGAGCGCGAGTTCGCGGTGCAGCGAGCGCAGCAGGTTGACGAAGCCGTCGGAACTCTCCGGGTCCAGACCTGCGGTGGGCTCGTCCAGCAGCAGCAAGGGCGGATCCATCACCAGCGCCCGCGCGAGCGCCGCGCGCTTGATCATGCCGCCCGACAGCGCCGCCGGCATCTTGTCGGCGTCGGCGGGCTTGAGGCCCACCATCTGCAGCTTGACCATCGCGGCTTCCTCGATCAGCCGCGCGGGCAGCGTCTTGAGTTCGCGCAGCGGAAAGGCGATGTTCTCCAGCACCGTGAAGGCGGAGAACAGCGCGCCGTGCTGGAACAGCATGCCGACGCGGCTGGAAGCGCCGCGGCGCGACAGCGCCTGCATCGGCTGGCCCATGATGCGGATCTCGCCGGCGGCCGGCCGCTCCAGGCCGAGGATCTGGCGCAGCAGCACCGTCTTGCCCGAACCGGATCCGCCGACGATGGACTGCACCTCGCCGCGCTGCACGGTGAGGTCGAGGTCCTTGTGGATCACGATGCGGCGGTCGCCCGTGTGGAAGGCCGACACCAGCTTGCGGATCTCCACCGTCGGCGTGTCGTTGTCCATCACATCCCCACGTGGTTGAAAAGGA
Organism: Comamonadaceae bacterium; assembly: GCA_004144865.1. Lineage (GTDB taxonomy): Bacteria > Pseudomonadota > Gammaproteobacteria > Burkholderiales > Burkholderiaceae_C > Ramlibacter. The sequence goes on along the minus strand of SEAY01000011.1, from coordinate 27,140 downwards.
TGGCGAACAGCGCATCGACCAGGATCACGACCGTGATCGCGGTGACCACGGACTTGGTGGTGCCCTCGCCGAGGCTCTGGGTGTCGGGCCGCACGCGCAGGCCGAAGTGGCAGCCGATCAGCGCGATGAGGATGCCGAACACCACCGACTTGGCCATCCCGAGGCCGAGGTTCGGCAGGCTCACCGCGTCGGGCAGCGCCTGGATGAAGAACATCGGGCTGATGCCCAGCGACAGGTCGGCGGCCACCATGCCGCCGATCAGGCCGGCGACGGTGGTCCAGCCGGAGATGAGCGGCATGGCGATGCTGAGCGCCATCGCGCGCGGCATCACGAGGCGGTAGGTGTGCGAGATGCCCATCACGCGCATCGCGTCGAGTTCGTCCGTCACGCGCATCACGCCGATCTGCGCCGTGATCGCGGAGCCGGAGCGGCCGGCGATGAGGATGGCCGCGAGCATGGGCCCGAGCTCGCGCACCAGCGCGATGCCCACGACGTCGACGATGTAGGCATCGGCGCCCAGCTGGCGCAGCTGCTGCGCGGTGAGATAGGCGATCACCACGCCGATGAGGCCGCCGACGAGGGCCGTGATCGGCAGCGCGGTGGCGCCGATGCGGTACAGGTGGCCGGAGAAGTCGCGCCACGGCCCGTGGTGCGGCGCGCGCGCCAGTTCGCGCAGGTCCAGCGTGAGCAGGCCGATCAACTGCACGAAGCCCTTGAGCTGGCCGAGCGCACGCAGGATGCCCGCGCCGAAGCCCAGGAAGAGGGTCCACGCATTGCCGCGCGGGCGCGGGGGACGCTGCTGCGTGAACTGCGCCACCCGCTCGAGGATGGCGCGGTGCGCGGGCAGCAGTTCGACGTTCTCGGGCCAGCGCCCGCCCCAGTGGTCCCACAGGAGCTGGGCACCCAGGTGGTCCAGCAGCGTGGCGTCGCGCAGGTCCCATGTCTGCTTGGGCGCCATGGGGAGCGTCCGCGCCAGCCTGCGCGCGACGCCGGCCCGCGCGAACTGGCCGGCCGTCCACTCCCCCAGCAGCCGCACGGAGCGGCCGCTCGGCGCGGTCGCTTGTTCGAAGCGGGGCGTGGCGTCGGTCATGGGTGCGGGTGAGCGGAACTGTGCATGCTAATGGCAGAGCCTCGTCCTGTCGTGTAGGAGAACTGGCCGCGCTCGACCGGGCGGTATAACCGGGGCGAAGGAGACGCCCATGAAAGACGGCACTTGAGCATGGCCCGCACCATCCGCATCGGTGGCGCCTCCGGTTTCTGGGGCGACAGCAGCGTGGGCGCGCCGCAGCTGGTGGCGCACGGCAACGTGGATTTCCTCGTGTTCGACTACCTGGCCGAACTCACGATGTCCATCCTCGCGGCGGCGCGCGCCAAGAATCCCCATCTCGGTTACGCGACCGACTTCGTGGACGTCACCATGAAGTCCATCCTGCGCGAACTGGCGGCGCGCCGCATCCGGGTGATCAGCAATGCCGGCGGCGTGAACCCGCAGGCCTGCGCGCAGGCGCTGCAGGCCCTGTGCGCCGAGCAGGGCGTGGCCCTGAAGGTGGCGGTGGTGACCGGCGACGACGTGCTGCCCCTGTTGCCGGAACTGCGCGAGCAGGGCGTGCAGGAAATGCAGAGCGGTGCGCCGCTGCCCGAACGCCTGCTGACCGCCAATGCCTACCTGGGCGCCCTCCCGATCCGCCAGGCACTGGACGCCGGTGCCGACGTGGTGATCACCGGCCGCTGCGTGGACAGCGCCGTGACGCTGGGCGCGCTGATGCACGCCTTCGGCTGGGGCAGCGACGACTACGACCGCCTCGCGCAGGGCAGCCTCGCGGGCCACGTCATCGAGTGCGGCTGCCAGGCCACGGGCGGGCTGCACACCGACTGGGAGGCGGTGCCCGACTGGCCGCACATCGGCTATCCGGTCGTGGAATGCGAATCCGACGGCAGCTTCGTCGTCACCAAGCCGCAGGGTACCGGCGGCCTGGTCAACCCCGCGGTGGTGGCGGAACAGATGCTGTACGAGATCGGCGATCCGCGGCGCTACCTGCTGCCGGACGTGACCTGCGACTTCACCGAGGTGCGGCTCGAGTCGCTGGGCGACGACCGCGTGCAGGTGACCGGCGCGCACGGGCTGCCGCCCGGGCCGGCGTACAAGGTGTCGGCCACGTTCATGGACGGCTGGCGCTGCACGGGGCAGCTCACCATCGTCGGCATCGACGCCGTGCGCAAGGCGCAGCGCACCGGCGAGGCGATCCTGGCGCGCACCCGCGAGCTGTTCGCGCAGAAGCGCTGGCTGCCCTACACCCGCACGCATTTCGAGGTGCTCGGTTCGGAGCACGGCAACTACGGGCCGCATGCGCGTACCGCCGCCGTGCGCGAGGCCGTGCTGCAAGTCGCCGTGATGCATCCGCAGAAGGAGGCGCTGGAGCTGTTCGCGCGCGAGATCGCGCCGGCCGGCACCAGCTGGTCGCCCGGCACGACCGGGGCGGGCGGCCGTCCCAGCCCGGCACCGGCCATCCGCCAGTTCGCCTTCCTCGTCGACAAGGCCAGGCTGGTGCCCGAGGTGCATCTCGACGGCGAAGTGCAGCGCGTGGCCGTGCCCCTGGGTCAGTCGCCGGTAGCGCCGCCGGGTGCGGTTGCAGCGGTGGACGCCGCCATGCCCACCGGCGAGCTGGTGGAGGTGCCCCTGGTGCAGCTTGCCTGGGCGCGCAGCGGCGACAAGGGCAACCACTCCAACATCGGCGTGATCGCGCGCCGGCCCGAGTGGCTGCCGTGGCTGCGCGCGCAGCTCACCGAGGCGCGCGTGAAGGAGTGGCTGGGCCACCTGGTCGCCGGACAGGTCACGCGCTTCGACGTGCCGGGCATCCACGCCATGAATTTCCTGTGCACGGAGGCGCTGGACGGCGGTGGCATGGCCTCGCTGCGCAACGATCCGCTCGGCAAGGGCATGGCGCAGATCCTGCTGGAGATTCCGGTGCGGGTGCCGCGCGGCTTCCTGGCTGGGGGCCCGCGGGCCGCGCCGCGTCGCTAGCGAAAGCCCTCGGCGAACACCGCCTTCAGGTGGTCGACGAAGCACTGCACGGCGCGCGGCACCTGCGGGGCCCACGGGCGGATCGCATAGATGGCGTCGCCGAAGAAGCCCAGCGGCTTCCACTCCGGCAACACCGGCACCAGCTGCCGCGGCCCCAGGTGGCCGGCTGCGCTGAAGTCCGGCAGCAGGCCGATGCCGACCCCGCCGAGCACCGCCTCGCGCAGCACTTCGCTGTTGTTGGCGCGCAGGGGACCGTCCACGGCGACCACCACCCGCTCGGCACGGCGGCCCGTGCCGCGCTCGAAGGACCAGCCCGCGCCGCCGCCGTCGCGCAGGTACAGCAGGCACGCATGGCGGGACAGCTCGGTGGGATGGGCGGGCGCGCCGTGGCGCTTGAGGTAATCGGCGCTCGCCACCAGCAGCGAGCGCGAGGGGCACAGCTGCCAGGCCACGTGCGTCTCGGGCGGTGCCTGCGTGTGGCGGATCGCGAGGTCGAAACCCTCCTGCGCGAGGTTGGCGAAGCGGTCGCCGAGATCGAGTTCCAGCCGGATCTCCGGGTATTGCTGCAGGAAGGCCGGCAGGCTGGGCGCCACCACCTGCCGTCCGAGCGCCACCGGCGCCGTGACACGCAGCAGGCCCCGGGGATGGCCGGCGAGGTCGCGGATGCCGGTGAAGCTCTGGCTGATGCGCTCGAAGGCGCCGCGCGTTTCGTCGGCCAGTTGCTGGCCGGCCTGCGTGAGCCCCACCGAGCGCGTCGTGCGGCGCACCAGCGGCACGCCGGCGGCGCGCTCGAGCTCGGCGATGCGGCCGCTCACCGAGGCCTTGGAGATCCCCAGGCGACGGGCCGCTTGCGTGTAGCTGCGCGTTTCCGCCAGCACGGTGAGCAGGTGCAGGTCGGCGAACACCGGGACGGGGCTGGGTTTGGTGACCATTGTTCATTTTGGCAAACAATGCAGTCAGCGCCCGCGTATTTCCAAACCGGGGCGGGAAGCCTAGACTGGCCCACCATTTGCAGGAAACCGCCATGAACGCACCCGAGAAGTCCCGGCCCGCCGCCATCTCTTCCATCGAACACTGGATCGCCGGCCAGGTCGTGCCGGGCCAGAGCGGCCGCCGCGCCGACGTGTTCAACCCGGCCACGGGCCAGGTGACGGGGCGTGTCGCCATGGCCAGCAACGCGGAAGTGGCGCAGGCCGTCGCCGCGGCGCAAGCGGCCTTCCCCGCCTGGGCCGACACGCCGCCGATCCGCCGCGCCCGCGTGATGTTCAAGTTCCTCGAACTGCTGAACAAGCACCGCGACGAACTGGCCCGCATGATCACCGCCGAACACGGCAAGGTGTTCACCGACGCGCAGGGCGAGGTGACCCGCGGCATCGACATCGTGGAATTCGCCTGCGGCATCCCGCAGCTGCTCAAGGGCGACTACACCGACCAGGTCTCCACCGGCATCGACAACTGGACGCTGCGCCAGCCGCTGGGCGTGGTGGCCGGCATCACGCCGTTCAACTTCCCGGTGATGGTGCCGATGTGGATGTACCCGGTGGCCATCGCCGCGGGCAACTGCTTCATCCTCAAGCCCAGCCCGCTGGACCCGAGCCCCTCGCTGCGCATGGCCGAACTGCTCAAGGAAGCCGGCCTGCCCGACGGCGTGTTCAACGTGGTGCAGGGCGACAAGGACGCGGTGGACGCGCTGCTGGAGCACCCGGACGTGAAGGCGGTGTCGTTCGTCGGCTCCACGCCCATCGCGCAGAAGATCTACGAGACCGGCGCTCGGCACGGCAAGCGCGTGCAGGCTCTCGGCGGCGCGAAGAACCACATGGTCGTCATGCCCGATGCGGACATGGACCAGGCGGTGGACGCGCTGATCGGTTCGGCCTTCGGCTCCGCCGGCGAGCGCTGCATGGCGATCTCGGTCGGCATCCTGGTGGGCGACGCCGCGGACAAGATCATGGCCAAGCTGGCCGAGCGCACGCAGGGCCTCAAGGTGAAGAACGGCGAGGAGCTCGACGCCGAGATGGGCCCCATCGTGAGCAAGGTGGCGCAGGAGCGCATCGCCGGCTACATCCAGCAGGGCGAGAAGGAAGGCGCGAAGCTGGTCGTGGACGGCCGCAAGTTCAAGGGCGCCATGGCCGGCGCGGGCTGCGACAACGGCTTCTGGATGGGCGGCACGCTGTTCGACGACGTGAAGCCGGGCATGAAGATCTACCAGGAGGAGATCTTCGGCCCGGTGCTGGGTTGCGTGCGCGTGAAGGACCTGAAGGAAGCCACCGAACTGGTCAACGCCCACGAGTACGGCAACGGCGTGAGCTGCTTCACCCGCGACGGCAACGTGGCGCGCGAGTTCGGCCGCCGCGTGCAGGTGGGCATGGTGGGCATCAACGTGCCGATCCCGGTCCCCATGGCGTGGCACGGCTTCGGCGGCTGGAAGAAGAGCCTGTTCGGCGACATGCACGCGTACGGCGAGGAAGGCGTGCGCTTCTACACCAAGCAGAAGTCGATCATGCAGCGCTGGCCGGAGAGCATCGGCAAGGGGGCCGAATTCGTGATGCCCACGGCGAAATAGAAGACCCTCACCCCAACCCTCTCCCGCAAGCGGGAGAGGGAGCAGGAAAAGGAACTCCCTCTCCCCGCCGGGGAGAGGGCGGGGGTGAGGGGCAGCGGCGCCGGAAAGCCGCGGAGGAGACAGAACGAGTGAGTGATACGAGCTTCGACTACATCATCATCGGCGCCGGCACCGCCGGCTGCCTGCTCGCCAACCGCCTCTCCAAGGATCCTTCCAAGCGCGTCCTCCTCATCGAGGCCGGCCGCCGCGACGACTACCACTGGATCCACATCCCGGTCGGCTACCTCTATTGCATAGGCAACGCCCGCACCGACTGGCTGTACTACACCGAGGAAGACCCGGGCCTGAACGGCCGCAAGCTGCGCTATCCGCGCGGCAAGACGCTGGGCGGCTGCTCCAGCATCAACGGCATGATCTACATGCGCGGCCAGGCGCGCGACTACGACGGCTGGGCGCAACGCCTGGGCGATGCCTCCTGGACCTGGGACAACTGCCTGCCCCACTTCAAGAAGCACGAGGACTACTACAAGGGCGCCGACGCCCTGCACGGCACGGGCGGCGAGTGGCGCGTGGAGAAGCAGCGCTTGCGCTGGGACGTTCTCGATGCCTTCGCCGAGGCGGCGCAGCAGGCCGGCATCCCGCACAGCACCGACTTCAACCGCGGCGACAACGAGGGCGTCGGCTACTTCCAGGTGAACCAGAAGAACGGCTGGCGCTGGAACACCGCCAAGGCCTTCCTGCGCCCCGTCTGCTATGGCCGCCCGAACTTCGAGCTGTGGACGCATGCGCAGGTCGCGCGCCTGCTGTTCGAGACGCTGCCCGACGGCAGCCGGCGCTGCACCGGCGCCGAGGTGTGGACCGGCGACCAGATGGTGCAGGTGCAAGCCACGCAGGAGACGCTGCTGTGCGCCGGCAGCATCGGCTCGCCGCAGATCCTGCAGCTCTCCGGCGTCGGGCCGGCGGACCTGCTTCAGCGGCACGGCATTCCCGTGGTGCACGACCTGCCCGGCGTGGGCGAGAACCTGCAGGACCACCTGCAGATCCGCGCGGTCTACAAGGTGGACGGCGTGGCCACGCTCAACACGCTGGCCAGCAGCTGGTGGGGCAAGCTGCGCATCGGCATGGAGTACGTCATCAAGCGCAGCGGCCCCATGAGCATGGCCCCTTCCCAGCTGGGTGCGTTCACGCGCAGCTCGCCCGACCAGCCGCACCCCAACATCGAATACCACGTGCAGCCGCTGAGCCTGGATGCCTTCGGCGAACCGCTGCACGGCTTCGACGCGTTCACCGCGAGCGTGTGCAACCTCAACCCCACCAGCCGCGGCTGGGTGCGCATCCGCAGCCCGCGCTTCGAGGATGCGCCCGCCATCGCGCCCAACTACCTGAGCACGGCGGAAGACCGCAAGGTGGCCGCCGATTCGCTGCGCGTCACGCGGCGCATCGCGGCGCAGCCCGGACTGGCGAAGTACAAGCCCGAGGAGTGGCGCCCCGGCCCCCAGTACCAGACCGACGAAGACCTGGCGCGGCTGGCCGGCGACATCGCCACCACCATCTTCCACCCCGTGGGCACCACGCAGATGGGCGCGGACGGCGACCCGCGTGCGGTGCTGGACTCGCGCATGCGCGTGCGCGGCATCGCGGGCCTGCGGGTGGTGGATGCCGGGGCCATGCCCACCATCACCAGCGGCAACACCAATTCGCCCACGCTGATGATGGCGGAGAAGGCCGCCGACTGGATCCTGCAGGATGCGCGGAGGACGCCGGCGGGCGGCTGAGCTGGCGCTCGCTCCTAGCACAGTCGACTGCCGGGTAAGCCCTGATGCACCGGGGCTGTGCGCCGCGCTAGAGTGCGTGCACTCGCGCCGCGCCCCACCGTGGGCCCGGCAGAACGAGGGACCGAGGAGACAAACCCCGCACAGAATTCGAACAACCGCATCGGCACCTGCATAGGGCCGGGCACCTCCAAGCGCCGCCGATGCGGCGCTTTTTTCTTGCGGCAGAGCCACTCGCGGCCGATGCCACAATCCGGGCGATGGAGTTGCTTCTGGTGTCGCTGGCCTCGGTGCTGGCCGGGTTCGTCGACGCGATCGTGGGGGGCGGGGGCCTGATCCTGGTGCCGGCGCTGTTCGCCGTCTTTCCCACCACCCATCCCGCCACCCTCTTCGGCATCAACAAGAGCGCCTCGGTCTGGGGCACCGCCCTGGCGGCGCGCCAGTACGCCCGCCGGGTGGACATGGCCTGGTCGGCCCTGCTGCCGGCGGCGGCGGCCGGTTTCGCGGGCGGCTTCGTCGGCGCCTGGGCGGTCACCGTGCTGCCCTCGGAATTCCTGCGCAAGCTGCTGCCCATCGTGCTGGTGGGCGTGCTGTTGTACACGCTGGTCAAGAAGGACCTGGGCCGCGACCACGCGCCCAGCCTGGCCGGCCGCACGCAGACGCTGGCCGCCTGCGCCATCGGCCTCGTGCTGGGCTTCTACGACGGCTTCTTCGGTCCCGGCACCGGCAGCTTCTTCGTGTTCCTGTTCGTGCGCGTGCTGGGCTACGACTTCCTCAACGCGTCGGCCGCCGCCAAGCTGCTCAATACGGCCACCAACCTGGCCGCGCTGATCCTGTTCGCGATCAAGGGCCACGTCTGGTGGCACTACGCCGCCACGCTCGCCATCGCCAACATCGTCGGCAGCCTGCTGGGCACGCACCTCGCGCTCAAGCACGGCGCCGGCTTCGTGCGCGGCGTCTTCATCTTCGTCGTGGGCGCGCTCATCCTCAAGACCGGTTACGACGCGTTCCTGCGCTGAAGCGGGCGGCCCATAATGGGCGAATGGACGATATCGTTCGCCAGGCCATCGCGAAATGGCCCAACGTGCCCCACTGCTACGGCTGGCTGGGCCTGGACGAGCGCGGCAACTGGTACATGCGCGACGACCGCGTGCAGGCCGCCGGGCCCTTCCCGCAATCCAAGGGCTCCCTCCTGCGCCACGAGAAGCTGATCGACTTCATCCAGCGCAACTACGAGCACGACGCGCAGGGGCAGTGGTTCTTCCAGAACGGCCCGCAGCGCGTCTACGTGGAATTGCAGGCGACGCCTTGGATCTTCCGGGTCGCGGGACCCGCGCAGGTCAGCACCCACTCCGGGGAGACCGCGCAGGTGCAGGCCTGCCTCGTCGACGAAGACGGCCGCCTCTACCTGGAGACGGACCGCGGCTTCGGCCTGGTGCACACGCAGGACATCGTGCAGGCCTCCGAGCTCGTGGAGTCCGGCGCGTGGACACCGGCGGACGTGCGCGCCGCCGACCTGCCCGCACGCTTCGGCTACGTCCCCAGCCCGGCGGCGCTGCACGCGCAGGCCCCCGCCTGACGCGCCCATGAAAAAAGCCGGCACGCGGCCGGCTTCTTCGCGGGAGGCTGCGCGCCTTACTTGGAGGCGTTCACCATGTACTGCACGGCGGCCTGGATCTCGGTATCCGGCGCGGTGCTGCCACCCTTGGGAGGCATGGCGCCCTTGCCCTTGATGGCGCTCGTCACCAGCGCGGGCATGCCTTGCGCGAGGCGCGGGGCCCAGGCGGCCTTGTCGCCCAGCTTCGGGGCACCGGCCACGCCCGCGGCGTGGCAAGCCATGCAGGCCTGCTTGTAGAGCGCTTCGCCGTTGCCGGCGGCAGCCACTTGCTGCGCCGGGGCGGCTGCGGGCGCCGGAGCGGCCGCAGCAGCGGCGCTGGCGGCGGCGGGGGCGGCAGCAACGGGCGCGCCGGGGGCCACGCCAGCCGCGGCGGGAGCGGCACCATCGGTGCCCGTCGCGGTAGCGGCGGGAGCTGCCGGCTCCGTGAACTTGGCGCCGCCGGAGTTGGCCAGGTAGGCCACGGCGCGCGCAATCTCCGTATCGCTGAAGTCGCCACCGGCCTGTGCGGGCATGGCGCCCTTGCCCTTGAGGGCGGAAGTCACCAGGGTGTTGAAGCCCTGGGCGATGCGGTTGGCCCAGGAAGCGGCGTCACCCAGCTTGGGGGCGCCGGCCGCGCCCGTGGTGTGGCAGGCCGCGCATTGCGCCTTGAACACCGTCTCGCCGTTGGCCAGCGGCCGGTTGGCGTCGCGGATCTCCACGGTGCCGACCTTGCGGATGCGCTCGGCGACACCGCGCTCGAGGTCCTGCGCGGTCAAGCCGCCGAGGGCGAACTTCTCGATGTCGCCCGAGCCCGCCGGCTTGTTCTCCGACGACACGTACATCACCAGCGCGATGATGATGAACACCGGGACCAGGAAGGAGAACAGCACCGCGATCAGCAGTTGCTTGGGGGTCTTGATCGGGCCGGTATGGGCTTCTTCCAGCGGGCTGTCGCTCATGGCGTCCTCAGTGAATGCGCGTTTTTTGAATCAACCGGCGATTATAGCCAGCGGTCCCTGGCGCTCCCGGCGGGGCCCGGCCGGCCGGGCAGGCGGCTCGCGCATGGGCGATAATGCGCCCTCGCATCACGATGCGGCTGTAGCTCAGTGGATAGAGTATTGGCCTCCGAAGCCAAGGGTCGTGGGTTCGATCCCCGCCAGCCGCGCCACCTTTCCTTCCCCCTCCCTCAGTCGCCCAGCCGGGCCAGCCACGCCGCCAGCGCCGCGCCGACCGCCTGCGGCTGCTCCATCGGGCTCATGTGCCCGCTGTCCTCGATCACCGCCAGCACCGATCCGGCGATCGCGCGCTGCATCTCCTCGTGCCGCGCCAGCGGGCTCCAGGCGTCCTCGCGCCCGCACACCAGCAGCGTGGGACAGCGGATCGCCGTGAGCACCGGGGTGGCATCCGGCCGCTCCAGCAGCGCGCGGACCTGCGCTTCGAAGCGCTGCGGGGTACTGCGTTCGATCATGGCGAGGATCTCTTCGAAGAGCGGCGTGTCGATCCGCCGCGGATGCACCATGCCGCGCGCCCACCGTTCGCCCATCGCGCGCATGCCTTGGGTGCGGGCGACTTCCAGCAGCGCGTAACGGCTGCGGCGTTCCTGCTCGCCCGCTTCGCCGCCAGCCCGCGCCTGGTAGCCCGTGTCCAGCAACGCGAGGCCGCGCACGCGCTGCGGCGCCTGCCGCACGACCTCCAGCGCGACGCGCCCGCCCATCGAGTGGCCGGCCAGGGCGAAGCGTTCGCTGCCGGCGGATGCCAGCACGTGGGCGGCCATGTCCTCGATGCTGGCGCGCTGGCCGTGGTCGAAGACCTCGCACCGGGCAGCGGCACCCAGGGCCGCCACCTGGCCGGCCCAGGAGGCACGGTCGCAAAGGAGGCCAGGGACGAGCAGCAGCAGGGGGGATCCATGGCGCATGCTAGCCCGGTTGAGGTACGAAACGGCCGCGCCAGCGTGCGTGCGCGTCCACCTCGGCATAAGAAACCGCCTATCCAGCCTCAGCCTGCACCCCTGCCCCGGATGCGGCGCGCGACTAGCCGCGATTCAGTGGCTTCCGATCGTGCAACCCGGGGGCGCCGACCATCATGGACACAAGGCAGCAAGGCCTGCCGCCGCCAGGAGACACGAAATGATCGAGTCCAGCATCAACGAGTACCAGCTCTGCTTCCGCTCCCTGTTCCACAGCGGCCGCGGCTACGCGTTCCCCTGCGACCCCAAGGGCCAGGTGGATCTCGACCGGATGAGCGAGAGGGCCCGCAACAACTATTTCTACGCCCGCGCCATGGTCGGCCGCGAGCTGTCCGCCCCGGCGGTCGAAGCGGCCGCGCTGCTGCACTGAAGACGCTTCAGGCCGCGCTGCCGCGTCCCCCACGCGGGCCGCGGCAGGCGCCGGAGCACCAGCCCGGCGCGTTGGGCGGCTGGATGCGCACGCAGATGTCGCTCCACCCCTTCAGGTGATCGCACAGTTCCGCGCGCAGGTCTTCCACCACGACCTGCAGCAGCGGGCCCGGCGCGATCGCCAGCACCACGTGCAGCGACTCGCCCTCCACCCGCACTTGCCGCACGCGCCCTGCCGCCAGGATGCTCTCGCCGGTGAAGGGGTCCTTCACCCACTGCAGCGCTTCCCGGATCGTGCCGAGCAACTCCCCCGGTCCCCGGTAGTCCAGCAAGCCGCGCATCGCCGCCGCGGCTAGATGTACGCACTCGGCGCGGGCGCCCGGCGCAGGTGGATCGAAAGATCCAGCGCCGCCATGTGATTGGGATCGCGGCCGAGGATCTGGTCGGCCAGGGGCAGGAACACCTCCTCTTCCAGCCGTGCATGCTCCCGGTACAGCCGGACCAGTTCGTGCACCTCGTCCTCGAAAGCTTGGTCGCGATGGGGCTTGCCGGCTGCGGTCAGGGCCACGGCCGGGCGCACGTGCGACCAGAGCGCTTCGATCTGCCGGTGCCCGTTGGTGAGCTGGTCAACGAGCTGGCGCACCTGATGGCTTTCGCGCGCATCACGGCAGCTGCGCAGCACGGAGACGAACAGCTCCTGCTCCTCCTCGGCGTGGTGGCGCAGCACCACGTGGTCGAACAGGTCCAGGGTCGCGGCAGCGCCGGCCCGCGCGCGCTGCAGGAAGGCGGCGAGCTCGGGCAGCGCGTTGAGCTCCTGCAACCGGTCGAGGATGCCTTCGTGCGCTCCGCAGAACTGGCGCAGGGGCGCGTGCAGTCCCTTCCGGTCGGATACGGCGGCTTGCTTGTCCATGGCGTGCTCCTTGCAGCGTTCACGCCAGTCTGGACAAGCGGGGGGCGGCCATGTTGACCCGCGTCAAGCATGTGGCACGATCGCGCCCCTGTCAGGACAACCACGGAGCAAAACCCTGTTCATCGGACATTTCGGCCTGGGCTTCGCCGCCCGGCGGGCGGCCCCGCGCGTTTCGCTGGGGACCGCCTTCTTCGCCGCCCAGTTCCTCGACTTGCTGTGGCCCACCCTCCTGCTGCTCGGGCTGGAATCGGTGCGCATCGCGCCCGGCGCGACGGCGGTCACGCCCTTCGTCTTCGAGCACTACCCGGTCTCGCACAGCCTGCTGGCGGTGCTGCTGTGGGCGCTTGCCTTCGGCGCGGTGCACCTCGTGTGGCGGCGCAACCTGCGCATGGCCGCCCTTCTCGCGGGGCTCGTCCTCAGCCACTGGTTGCTGGACGCCCTGGTGCACATCCCGGACCTGCCCCTCGCGCCCGGCGGCGATGCGCGCGTCGGGCTCGGCCTGTGGCAGTCGCACATCGCCACCCTGCTGGTGGAAGTGCCGCTGTTCGTGGCGGGCGTGTGGCTCTACACGCGCGGCACGCGGCCGCTCGACCGCGCCGGGCGCTACGGCCTCGTGGGCCTCGTCGCCCTGCTCGCGGTGATCTACGCCGGCAACCTGTACGGCCCGCCGCCGGACAGCGTGGCGGCGATCGCCTGGGTCGGCCACGCGCAGTGGCTGCTGGTGCTGTGGGCCTGGTGGGTCGACCGGCACCGTGCATCCATTCCGGCTTCTGCTGCGTAAGAGGGTGGGGGCGCGCTGCGTCCCTGCCCTCGAGACACAGGAGCCTTCGATGATCCGATCCGCCCTTCCCCTGGCCCTTCCCCTGGCCCTTTCTCTGGCCCTCTCCGGCCTGCTGGCCGCCTGCGCCTCGTCGCGCATGGCCACCCCGATGTTCGACCAGGCCGGCCTGCCCGCCGCGGTGCAGGTGCCGGCCGGGCACCGCGTCGCCCTGGAGACCACGGGCGCCGGCCAGATCACCTACGAGTGCCGCGCCAGCGCCAGCCAGGCCGGCCAGCAGGAGTGGGTGTTCGTCGGACCGGACGCCCGCCTGCTCGATCGCGGTGGCAAGGTGGTCGGCCGCTATTACGGCCCGCCGGCGACCTGGGAGGGCCTGGACGGCTCCCGCCTCACCGCCACGCAACTGGCCGTGGCGCCCGCGGCCGTGGGCAGCATCCCGCTGCAACTGGTGAAGGCGAACCCCGCCATCGGTGCAGGGTCGATGCAGGGCGTGAGCTACATCCAGCGCGTGGCCACCCGCGGCGGCGTCGCCCCCGCCACGCCGTGCACGTCCGCCGGCCTGGGCGCCCGGCAGGTCGTGCCGTACCAGGCCGACTACATCTTCTACAAGCCGGCCTGAGGCACCAGCCCCGCGGCGCGGCGCACCTCGATGCGGATCTCCTCCGTGAGGCGCGCCTTCAGTTCCGAGAACGCCGCCGTGGTCTTCATGGCGTAGTGGCGCGGGTGCGGAAGCGGCACGGGGATGTCGCACTTGATACGGCCCGGCCGTGCGCTCATCACGACCACGCGGTTGCCCATGAAGATCGCCTCGTCGATGTCGTGGGTGACGAACAGCACCGTCTTGCGCTCGTCCTCCCAGATGCCGAGCAGCAACTCCTGCATCAGCTCGCGCGTCTGGTGGTCGAGCGCGCCGAAGGGTTCGTCCATCAAGAGGATGCGCGGGTCGTTGGCCAGCGCGCGGGCCAGCGCCGTGCGTTGCTGCATGCCGCCGGAAAGCTGCTTGGGATAGTGACGCTCGAAGCCTTCGAGCCCCACCTTGGCGATGAAGCGTTGCGCGATGGCGTGTTGCTCCTGCAGGGGCAGGCCCTTCTCGCGCAGCCCGAAGCACACGTTGTCGCGCACCGTGAGCCAGGGGAAGAGCGTGTAGCTCTGGAACACCATGCCGCGGTCGGCCCCGGGCCCCGTGACCGTGCGGCCATCCAGCGCGATGGCGCCGGTGGTGGGCGTGTCCAGTCCGGCCACCATGCGCAGCAGCGTGCTCTTGCCGCAACCCGAGGAGCCGAGGATGGTGATGAAGTCGTTCTCCTGCACGCAGAGATCGGTGGCCTGCAGGGCGACGGTGCCGCCGGGGAAGGTCTTGCCGACGCCCTGGATGTCGAGGACGGCGCCCTCTTTGTCATTGCGGGCGTGACCCGCAATGCATGGATCCCGGGTCAAGCCCGGGATGACAGGCAAATCCATCTTCATCTCAATTGCGCCCATCGGAAGAGCCTGCGGTTGCCCGCCTTGAAGGCGAAGTCCGTGACCAGCCCGATGAGGCCGATCACGATGATGCCGAAGATGATCTGGTCGGTCGCCAGCAGCGACTGGCTGTCGGTGATCATGTGGCCGATGCCGCTGGAGGCGCCTATCAGCTCCGCCACGATCACGTAGGTCCAGGCCCAGCCCAGCACCATGCGCAGCGTCTCGGCGATCTCGGGGGCGCTGGAGGGCAGCAGCACGCGGGTGACGATGCCGCGGTCCATCGCGCCCAGCGTGTACGCCGCCTCCACCAGGTCGCGCCGCGTGTTGCCCACGCTCACCGCGATCATCAGCACCAGCTGGAAGAAGGAGCCGATGAAGATCACGGCGAGCTTCTGCGCCTCGCCGATGCCGGCCCACAGGATCAGCAGCGGGATGAAGGCCGAGGCGGGCAGGTAGCGTGCGAAGCTCACGAAGGGCTCGAAGAAGGCCTCCACCGGCTTGTACGCGCCCATCAACACCCCCAGGGGCACGGCAATGGCGGCGGCGATGAGGAAGCCGCCGACCACCCGCCATACCGTCATGCCGATGTCGTGCAGGAAGCCGTGCTCGGTGAGCAAGGTCCAGCCGGACTGCACCATGGTCAGCGGGTCGGCGAGGAAGGTCTTCGACACCAGGCCCCCGAAGGTGACGGCGGCCCAGGCGATGAAGAAGAGAACGAAGAAGGCGGTGCCCAGCACCGCTCGGGTACCGGGCGTGACGGGGACGAGGGGTTTCATGGTGTTCTCCGTCGTTCCCGCGGAGGCGGGAACCCAGGGCATGGGAAAGCGAAAGCCCTGGGTCCCCGCCTGCGCGGGGATGGCGTCATTTCAGGAACCGCGTGTCCGCGAGCTTCGTGAGATCCGGCACCTGCCGGATGATCCCCGCCTCCAGCAGCAGCGCGGCCGCTTCCTTGCTGAACGCGGCGTGCTCGCCGGCGAAGAACTTCTGGTTGGCCGCGCGGTCCTGCCAGCGCAGGTACTTCTGGCTGGCCTCGAACTGCTCGCCGCTTTGCTTCACGTCGGCGCCCATGATCTCGAAGCTCTTCTTCGGCTCGCGCTGGATCATCTCCAGCGCCTCGAAGTAGCTGTCGGCCAGGGCCTTGGCGGCCTTCGGGTTGTCGCCCAGGAACTTGGGCGTGCAGCCGAAGGTGTCCATCACCATCGGATAGTCCAGGGTGGTGGCGATGATCTTGCCCGCCTCCGGCTTGGCGCGCACGGCGGAGAGGTAGGGCTCGTACGTCATCGCGGCGTCGAGGTCCGCGGTGCCGGCGATGATGGCGTTGGCCGCGGCCTGCGGCTCGAGGTTGACCACCTTCACGTCCTTGGGCGACAGGCCGTTCTTCTTCAGCATCCACGCCATGGTGAAGTACGGCGCGGTGCCCGGCGCGCTGGCGGCGATGGTCTTGCCCTTGAGGTCGGCGATCTTCGCGATGTTGCCCTTCACGACCATGCCGTCGGCGCCGTAGGACTTATCGAGCTGGAAGATCTGCGTGGTCGCCACGCCGTTGGCGTTCCACACGATCCACGTCTCCACCGTGGTCGCCGCGCATTGCACGTCGCCGGAAGCGATGGCCAGGTGCCTGTCCTTCTGCGGGATCTTGCGCAGCGTGACGTCGAGCCCGTTCTTCTTGAAGATCCCCGCCTCCTTGGCCAGCGTGAGCGGCGCGAAGCCGGTCCATCCGGACAGGCCGATGGCGACCTTGGTCTTCTGCGCGTGCACGCCGGCCGACGCCACGGCCAGCAACGCGAGGGTGAAGAGCTTTCTCATGGCAATCCTCCAGGGTGGTGATGAAGACTCTATGCACGCCTCATGCCAGGCGCAATGCGTGCAACTCCGGAACCTGCTGCTCGGTGGCATGGCCGATGTCGCCGGCCGCCACGAGGTGGTGCACGGCCTGCATGTCGCGGGCCAGGCTGCGGTCGGCCATCATGGCGGGCGACACGCTGCGCACCAGGCGCAGCACGCGCTCCAGCGCGGGCGCGCTCTTCAACGGCCGCAGGAACTCGATGCCCTGCGCGGCGGCGAGCAGTTCGATCGCCACGATGTGCCCGGTATTGCGCAACATCGCCTGCAACCGGCGTGCCGCGAAAGTCGCCATGCTCACGTGGTCTTCCTGGTTGGCGGAGGTCGGCAGGCTGTCCACGCTGGCCGGGTGCGCCAGCGACTTGTTCTCGGAGGCCAGCGACGCCGCGGTGACGTGCACGATCATGAAGCCGGAATTGAGCCCCGGCTCCGGTGTGAGGAAAGGCGGCAGGCGCGACACCACGGTGTCCACCAGCATCGCCACGCGCCGCTCGGAGATGGCGCCGATCTCCGCGATCGCCACCGCCAGCGCATCTGCGGCCAGCGCCACCGGCTCGGCGTGGAAGTTGCCGCCGGACACGAGGTCGCCGCCCGCAGCGAAGACCAAGGGGTTGTCCGTCACCGCGTTCGCCTCGCGCATCAGCACCTGCGCGGCATGACGCATCTGGTCGAGGCACGCGCCCATCACCTGCGGTTGGCACCGCAGGCAGTAGGGGTCCTGCACGCGGTCGTCGCCTTCCAGGTGCGAGCGGCGGATCTCGCTGCCGACCAACAGGGCCCGGTAGGCCGTGGCGCATTCGATCTGGCCGGGCTGCCCGCGCACCGCATGGATGCGCGAATCGAAGGGCGCGTCGCTGCCACGAGCGGCATCGAGCGTGAGCGCGCCTGTGATGACGGCCGCCTCGAACAGCTTGTCCACGCCCAGCAGCGCATCGATCGCCAACGCGGTGGACACCTGCGTGCCGTTGATGAGCGCGAGGCCCTCCTTCGCCGAGAGCTGCAGCGGCCGCAGGCCCGCACGCTCCAGCGCCCGTGCCGCGGGGAGGCACTCGCCTTCGAAGAAGACCTCGCCTTCGCCGATCAGGGGCAGGGACAGGTGGGCGAGCGGCGCCAGGTCGCCCGATGCGCCGACCGAGCCCTGGCAGGGAATCACCGGCGTGATGCCCGCGTTGTAGAGCGCGAGCAGGCCGTCGACCACCTCTTCGCGCACGCCGGAGAAGCCGCGCGCCAGGCTCGCGGCCTTGAGCAGCAGCACCAGCCGCACCACGCGCGCAGGCAACGGCTCGCCGACACCCACCGCATGCGAGCGCAGCAGCTTCAGTTGCAGCAGCGCGAGGTCGTCGCGGGCGATGCGCTGCGTGGCCAGCTTGCCGAAACCGGTGTTCACGCCGTAGACCGGCTCATCGCCGGCGGTGGCGCGCGCCACCAGCTGCGCGCTGGCCCGGATGCCGGCGCGGCAAGCGGGATCCAGCACGATGCGCGCTTCCTGGTTGCCGCAGAGCCTGCGCAGCTGCGGCAGCGACAACTCCCCGGCGACGATCACCTCCTGGCCGGCCACGCTCATCCCAGCATCGGCAGGTTGAGGCCGTGCTCGCGCGCGCACTGCACCGCCTCCTCGTAGCCGGCATCGGCGTGGCGCATCACGCCCGTGGCGGGGTCGTTCCAGAGGACGCGTTCGATCTTGCCGGCCGCGTCGTCCGTGCCGTCGCACACGATCACCACGCCGGCGTGCTGCGAGTAGCCCATGCCGACGCCGCCGCCATGGTGGAAGCTCACCCAGCTCGCGCCGCTGGCGGTATTGAGCAGCGCATTGAGCAGCGGCCAGTCGCTCACCGCATCGCTGCCGTCGCGCATCGCTTCGGTCTCGCGGTTGGGCGAGGCAACCGAACCGCTGTCGAGGTGGTCGCGGCCGATGACGATGGGCGCCTTCAGCTCGCCGCTCTTCACCATCTCGTTGAAGGCGAGGCCGGCGAGGTGCCGCTCGCCCAATCCTATCCAGCAGATGCGCGCCGGCAGTCCCTGGAAACTGATGCGCTCGGCGGCCATGTCGAGCCAGCGGTGCAGGTGCTTGTCGTGCGGGAACAGCGCCTTCATGCGCGCGTCGGTCTTGCGGATGTCTTCCGGGTCGCCCGACAGCGCCACCCAGCGGAACGGGCCGACCCCGCGGCAGAACAGCGGCCGGATATAGGCCGGCACGAAGCCGGGATAGGCGAAGGCATCGGGCACGCCGAAGTCGTGCGCCACCTGCCGCAGGTTGTTGCCGTAGTCCACCACGGGCACGCCCATCGAATGGAAGGCAAGCATTGCGCGCACGTGCGTGGCGCAGGATTCGCCGGCGGCCTGCTTCAGGCGGGCGTGCTGCGCCGGGTCCTTCTGCGCGGCCTGCCATTCGGGGACGGACCAGCCCACCGGCAGGTAGCCGTTGATGATGTCGTGCGCGGACGTCTGGTCGGTCACGATGTCGGGGCGCGGCCCGCCGGCCTGCGCGCGGCGCGCCAGCTCCGGCACGATGTCCGCGGCGTTACCGCACAGCCCGATGGACACCGCCTCCCGGCGCGCCGTGTGGTGCTGGATGAGTGCGAGCGCCTCGTCGAGGTCCTTCGCCTGCTTGTCGAGGTATTTCGTGCGCAGGCGGAAGTCGATGCGCGTCTGCTGGCACTCGATGTTGAGCGAGCAGGCGCCCGCGAACGACGCGGCGAGCGGCTGCGCGCCGCCCATGCCGCCGAGGCCCGCGGTGAGCACCCACCGGCCCGCGAGGTCGCCGCCATAGTGCTGCCGCCCGGCTTCGGCGAAGGTTTCGTAGGTGCCTTGCACGATGCCCTGGGTGCCGATGTAGATCCAGCTGCCCGCCGTCATCTGCCCGTACATCATCAGGCCCTTGCGGTCGAGCTCGTTGAAGTGCTCCCACGTCGCCCAGCGCGGCACCAGGTTGGAGTTGGCGATCAGCACGCGGGGGGCGCCCGGGTGCGTGCGGAACACGCCGACCGGCTTGCCGGACTGGATGAGCAGGCTCTCGTCCGCCTGCAGCTTGCGCAGGGAATCGAGGATGGCCTCGAAGGCGGGCCAGCTGCGCGCCGCCTTGCCGATGCCGCCGTAGACGACGAGCTCGTCGGGGTTTTCCGCGACCGCCGGATCCAGGTTGTTCTGGATCATGCGGTAGGCCGCCTCGATCTGCCAGTTGGCGCAGCTGAGCTCGGTGCCGCGCGGCGCCCGCACCGGGCGGGGGCGGGCGGCCAGGAAGGGCGCTTCGGACAGGTCGGACATGGCGGGCTCCCGGAAGACGCAACTTGTCTATACAAGCTGCCGTGCGGCAGGAGATTAGTTGTCTATACAAGCCATGTCAACGGGGGTATGCTCGCGCGCCATGGCAAAGGACGAACGGCCGGCCTACGAGCAGGTGAAGGGGTGGATCCGCCAGCACATCGCGAGCGGCGAGTGGAAGCCGGGCGCCGCGGTGCCCAGCGAGGCGGCGCTGATGGAGCGCTTCGCGGTCAGCCGCATGACGGCGCACCGCGCGCTGCGCGAGCTCGCCGCCGAAGGCCTGGTCACGCGCGTGCAGGGCTCGGGCACGCGGGTGGCCGAGCTGCACCGCATCTCATCGCAACTGGTCATCCGCGACATCCACGAGGAAGTCGCCGAGCGCGGCCACGTGCACACCACGCGCGTCGTGAAAGTGGCGCAGGAGAAAGCCGGCGTGGAGCTGGCCGCCTCGCTGGGCGTGCGCAAGGGGGCGCGGGTGTTCCATAGCGTGCTGGTGCACCTGGAGAACGGCGTGCCCATCCAGTACGAGGATCGCTACGTCAACCCGCAGGCCGCGCCGGATTACCTCGCCACCGATTTCACGCGGGTCTCGCCCACGCTGCACCTGCTCCAGCACGCGCCGCTCACGGAGGCCAGCTACTCCATCGAGGCCTGCCTGCCGACGCCGGTGGAAGCCCGCGCGCTGGACATCGGGCCTGGCGATCCCTGCCTCGCGATGATGCGGCGCACCGTCAGCGGCGCGAACGTGGCCAGCGTCGCGCGGCAGCTCTATCCAGGCAGCCGCTACAGCTTCAGCGGGCAGTTCCAGGCATGACGTGGACGCTCGTCTCGCTGCTGGACACGCCGCCGCAGGCCTGGCGCAATGGCGGTGGGCAGACGCGCGAGTTGCTCGCGTGGCCCTCGGTCGCCGGATGGCGGGTGCGGATGTCCGTGGCCGAGGTCGCATCCGCGGGGCCCTTCTCGCGCTTCGACGGCATCGAGCGCTGGTTCGCGGTGCTGGATGGGGCGGGCGTGGAGCTGACGGTCCACGGTGGGAAACACCGGCTCACGGCCGCGAGCGAACCCTTCCGGTTCGACGGTGCCGCAGCAGTGGAGTGCGCACTGGTGGACGGCCCGACGCGAGACTTCAACCTGATGGCTCCACCCGGGTGCGCTCGCCTGCACCGCGTGCGCGGCGAGCTGGCCGTCACGCCGTCCGCCGAATGCCTCGCGGCCGTGTACGCGCATTCATGCAGCGCCCAGGTGGCATTCGGCGCCGAGCGGCTGGGGATCCCCGCCCACCACCTCGCCTGGCGCACGTTGCACGGCGGCGAACGCGGCAACGTCAGCGGCGCGGACGCACTCTGGATCGAGGCCACCCCATGAGCCTGCAGCTTTGGACCCATGCCCGCGTTGCGACCATGCAGGCTGGAGCGGCGCCCTACGGCCTGGTCGAGGACGGCGCGCTGGCGGTGGAGGATGGCCACATCGCCTGGGTCGGCCCGCGCGCCGGCGTGCCCGCGGAGTTCCGCGGCGCGCAGCAGCATGACGCCGGAGGGCTGCTCATCACCCCGGGACTGGTCGATTGCCACACGCACCTGGTGTACGGCGGCAATCGCGCGGGCGAGTTCGAGGCGCGCCTGAACGGAGCGAGCTACGAGGAAATCGCGCGGGCCGGCGGCGGCATCGTGTCGACGGTGCGTGCGACGCGCGCGGCGGACGAACCGGCCTTGCTCGCGCAGAGCCGGCGGCGCTTGCAGGCCCTGCTCGCCGAAGGCGTCACGACGATAGAGATCAAGTCCGGCTATGGACTGTCGCTGGACGCGGAGACCAAGTGCCTGCGCGTGGCGCGGACGCTGGGCCAGCTGGAACGCGTGACGGTGCGCACGACCTTCCTGGGGGCGCACGCGCTGCCGCCGGAGTTCCAGGGCCGCGCTGACGCCTACGTCGACGAGGTCTGCCGCATGATGGGCGAGCTGCAGCATGCCGGCCTGGTCGACGCGGTGGACGCCTTCTGCGAGAACATCGGCTTCAGCCCGGCGCAGACCCGCCGGGTGTTCGATGCCGCGCGGCGCGTCGGCCTGCCGGTCAAGCTGCATGCGGAGCAACTGAGCGACAGCGGAGGCGCGGCGTTGGCCGCGGAATATGGCGCGCTGAGCTGCGATCATCTCGAGTGGCTCAGTGACCAAGGCGCACTGGCCATGGCGCGCGCCGGCACGGTGGCGGTGCTGCTGCCCGGCGCCTTCTACTTCCTGCGCGAGACGCGACTGCCGCCCGTTGCGCTGCTGCGCGAACACGGCGTGCCGATGGCCGTGGCGACCGACTGCAACCCGGGCACCTCCCCCTGCACTTCGCTCCTGCTGATGCTCAACATGGCGTGCACGCTGTTCCGACTGACGCCGGAGGAGGCGCTGGCCGGCGTCACGCGCCACGCAGCCGCTGCGCTCGGCCTGGCCGACCGCGGCGTGCTGGCTGCGGGCCAGCGCGCGGACTTCGTACTTTGGGAAGTGGACCACCCGGCGGAGCTGAGTTACGCGATGGGCCTCAATCCCTGTCGCGCCGTTTACGTGGAAGGACGCGAGCGATGAACTACGTGTTGCACCGCGGCAGCGCTCCGCTGCTGGTGAGCATTCCCCACATGGGGACGACGATCCCCGAGGCGCTGCACGCCGGCTACGTGCCGCGCGCGCTGGACGTCGAAGACGCCGACTGGCATCTCCACCGCCTGTATGCCTTTGCGCGCGACCTCGGGGCCAGCATGCTGCAGCCCAGCGTCGCGCGCTACGTGATCGACCTGAACCGGCCGCCGGACGACGCGCCCATGTATCCGGGCGCCTCGAACACCGAGTTGTGTCCCACGCGCCTTTTCAGCGGCGAGGCGCTTTACCGGGAGGGGAACGCCCCTTCGGCGGACGAGCGCCTGCAGCGCCGCACGGCGTACTGGGAGCCCTACCACCGCGCGCTGCAGGAGGAACTGCAGCGCCTGAAGGCGCAGCATGGCTGGGCGCTGCTGTGGGACGGGCACAGCATCCGCGCGGAAATTCCCTGGCTGTTCGAGGGGCGCCTGCCGGACCTGAACATCGGCACGGCGAACGGCGCGAGTGCGCACCCGGCGATCACGGATGCGGTGGCGCGCGCCGCGGCACACCACCCGGAGTTCACGCACGTGGTCAACGGCCGCTTCAAGGGCGGCTACATAACGCGCCAGTACGGCAAGCCCGCGGAAAGCGTCCACGCGGTGCAGCTGGAGATGTGCCAGTACCTGTACATGCGCGAGGCGCCGCCCTACGACTGGGACGAGGCCGCGGCGTCGCGCGTGATCCCCGTGGTGCGCGAGATGGTCGAGGCGGCGCTGGATGCGGGCCGCAAGCTGCATGGCTGACACCCGCCGCTTCGTCGCACCCCAGGCGTGGGTGGGAGGTCGCTGGGAGCGGGACGTGCTTCTCGTGGCGCAGGACGGGCTGTGGCAGCAAGTGCGTGCGGGCTGCACTGCCGGCGAGCGCGCCGCAGCCGAGCCGCTGCCCGGCCCGGTGCTTCCGGGGCTGGTGAACGGCCACAGCCATGCCTTCCAGCGCGCGATCGCCGGCCTCACCGAAGCGAACGCGCAGGGCCACGACGACTTCTGGAGCTGGCGCGACCGCATGTATGCGGCCGCATTGCGCATCACGCCGCAGCAGCTGGAGGCCGTGGCCGCCTTCCTCTACGCGGAGCTGCTGCGCGCGGGCTACACGCAGGTGTGCGAATTCCACTACCTGCACAACGACGCGGACGGCCGGCCCTATGCCGACCCGCTGGAGATGGCCATGGCGCTGGTGCGCGCGGCGCAGCGCACGGGCATCGGTCTCACGCTGCTGCCCACGCTCTACATGCGCTCGGGCTTTTCGGCCACGGGCCTGCGTGACGACCAGCGCCGTTTCGCCTCCACGCCGGGATCGGTGCTGCGGATCGCGGAAGCGGTGCGCAGGGCCGACGCCACGGGCGCGGTCACGGCGGGCATTGCGCTGCATTCCTTGCGGGCGGTGGACGAAGGTGCCCTGGAGGAAACGGCGCAGGCAGCGCGCGCGGCCGCCCTGCCTGTCCACATCCACGTGGCAGAGCAGCAGCAGGAGGTCGACGACTGCCTGCGCCGCCATGGGCAGCGCCCGGTGGAGTGGCTGCTCGCGCACGCGAACCTCGATGCGCGCTGGAACCTCGTGCATGCGACCCAGGCGAGCCGCCCCGAGCTGGAGGCCGTGCAGCGCTGCGGCGCGTCCATCGTGCTGTGTCCAAGCACCGAGGCGAACCTGGGAGACGGCATCTTCGACCTCCCCCGCTGGCTGGAGATCGGCGGCCGCTGGTCCGTCGGCTCGGACAGCCACGTCACGCGCAGCTGGATGGAGGAGCTGCGCTTGCTGGAGTATGCGCAGCGGCTGGTGCTGAAGCAGCGCAACGTGGCGGCGCGCGGGCGCCGGCAGACGGAGACGGCTTCGGTGCTGTACCAGGCCGCCGTCGATGGCGGCAGCGCGGCAGCGGGACTGCCGCTGGGCGGACTGGCGGTGGGGCAGCGCGCGGATTTCTGCGTGGTGGATGCGCAGGCGCCTGCGCTGGCAGGCGTCCCGCCGGAGCACACGCTCTCCGCGCTGGTCTTCTCCAGTCCCGAAGCGCCCATGGTGCGGGTGTGCGTGGGCGGACGCGACGTCTCGCTCGACTTGCCCGCTGCGGCTTACGGCGCCGCCATGCAGGCGTTGTGGCCCTGAGGGCGCTCAGCGCCGCGCGGCAGCGGCGGCGTTCACCTCGTCGTGCTGGCGCCGCACGTCGGCCGGCCACTGCGACTTGATCCATGACAGCACGGCGACGATCTCGGCATCCGTGAGCACGCCCTCATAGGCCGGCATCGCGGAGTCGTAATCCTTCAGGTTCGCCGCCTTCGCGACGCCGTGCTTGGTGATGCGGAACAGCACTTCATCCGGGTGGTGCCAGGTGTGCCCGCTGGCGTCGTGCGGCGGCGCGGGCAGCCGGCCGGCGGCGTCGCGCAGGCGCCAGTTCGGCTGGCCTTCCAGGCGCGCGCCATGGCAGCTCGCGCAATGGTTCGTGTACACCTTGCGGCCGAGCGCCTGCGCTTCGGCATCGTCGGCGCGCAAGCGGTAAGGCGGATCGGGCTGGCCGCAGGAAGCCAGCAGCAGCAAGCTGGCGGCGGCCGCGAGGACGCTTCGCTTCTTCATGGCGCATTGATACCACGAGGCCGCACGAGGCCCGCTCTTGACGAGCATCAAACGCGGCTGCGCGGGATGCGTCCACCATGGCCTTCGAAGTTCTCATCGAAGGAGATCACCATGAAACTCAATGTCGGCACGTTCGATCGCACCCTGCGCATCGTGGCAGGCCTCGTCCTCGTCGCCCTGGCCGCCACCGGCACGGTGGGCTTGTGGGGCTGGATCGGCGTGGTCCCGCTCGTGACGGGCCTCGCGGGCTGGTGCCCGGCTTACTCGCTGCTGGGCATCGATTCCTGCAAGGTGCGCACCTGAGCATGGGCGCACAAGCACTTCCCCATCATTACGAAGTTCGCGCTTACGGCACCGCCGAAGGCGATGTACGCGTCAGCGCGGACGGCCTGCCGGACCTGCAGACGCAGGCGCCGCCGGAGTTCGGAGGACCCGAGGGTTACTGGTCGCCCGAGACCATGCTGCTGGGCGCGATCGCGAACTGCTATGTCCTGTCCTTCCGTGCCGTGGCCCGCGCCTCGAAGCTGGAGTGGCAGTCGCTCGGCGTGGACGTCGAAGGCGTGCTGGAGCGCGTCGAGGGCGTGACCCGCTTCACGCACTTCACGCTCAAGCCCCGCCTGGACCTGGCCGCCGGTGCCAGCGTGACGCTGGCCGAGACCGTGCTGAAGAAGTCGAAGTCGGTGTGCCTGGTGACGAACTCGCTCAACGCGGACTTCAAGCTTGCGCCTTCGGTGCAGGTGGCCGACGACGCTTCGTAGGCGTCAGCCCTCGCGCTTCGGAATGTCCAGCCCGCGCTGCACCGCGGGCCGGGCGACGAACGCATCGAGCACCCGGCGTACCTGCTTGAACGCATCGAAGCCCACCAGGTCGCCCGCACCGTAGAACCCCACCAGGTTGCGCACCCACGGGAAGATCGCGATATCCGCGATGCCGTAGTCGCAGCCCAGCATCCAGGCGCGGCCCTCCAGGTGCCTGTCCAGCACGCCCAGCAAGCGCTTCGCTTCGGCGACATAGCGGTCGCGCGGGCGCTTGTCCTCGTACTCCTTGCCGGCGAACTTGTGGAAGAAGCCGAGCTGGCCGAACATCGGGCCCACCCCGCCCATCTGGAACATCACCCACTGCAGCGCCTCGTAGCGGCGCCCCGGGTCCTGCGGGATCAGCTTGCCAGTCTTCTCCGCGAGGTACACCAGGATCGCGCCGGATTCGAACAGGGCCAGCGTCTTGCCGCCAGGTCCCTGCGGATCGAGGATGGCGGGAATCTTGTTGTTGGGGTTGAGGCTGAGGAATTCGGGCGAGAGCTGGTCGTTCGCGTCGAAGGCGACCTTGTGCACCTCGTACGGCAGGCCAATCTCCTCCAGCATGATCGACACCTTCACGCCGTTGGGCGTGGGCAGCGAATAGAGCTGCAGGCGCTCAGGGTGCTGCGCGGGCCATTTCCTCGTGATGGGGAAGGCGCTGAGGTCGGGCATGTGTTGACGTCCTTGTGGGCGCGCAGCGGGCGCGTGCACCAATGAAAAAGCCCTCCGAAGAGGGCTTTGAATTGGTTGCGCGGGCAAGATTTGAACTTGCGACCTTTGGGTTATGAGCCCAACGAGCTACCAGGCTGCTCCACCGCGCGTCAGAGATGAAATTATAGCTTACTCGGAGGCAGCTTGCTCGTTGCCGGCCGCTTCGGTGGGCTCGGGACGGTCCACCAGTTCGACCAGCGCCATCGGCGCGTTGTCGCCGACGCGGAAGCCCATCTTCAGGATGCGGGTGTAGCCGCCCGGACGCGCCTTGTAGCGCGGGCCGAGTTCGTTGAACAGCTTGGTCACGTTGTCGCGATTGCGCAGGCGATCGAACGCCAGGCGCTTGTTGGACAGCGTGGGCTCCTTGCCCAGCGTGAGCATCGGCTCGATGACGCGGCGCAGTTCCTTCGCCTTCGGCACGGTGGTCTTGATGACCTCGTGCTCGAGGAGCGAATTCATCATGTTGCGCAGCATCGCCTGGCGGTGCTCGCTCGTGCGATTGAGTTTACGGAGGCCGTGGCCGTGACGCATGGTGTGTTCCTTTCCTTATCTAAAAGGCAGCCGTGTCAGGTACTGCCAGTTCACCAGATGGTTGATTAACGCTTGTCCAGGCCGGCGGGCGGCCAGGATTCCAGTTTCATGCCAAGGGTCAGGCCGCGCGAGGCGAGCACTTCCTTGATCTCGTTGAGCGACTTGCGGCCCAGGTTCGGGGTCTTCAGCAGCTCGTTCTCGGTGCGCTGGATCAGGTCACCGATGTAGTAGATGTTCTCGGCCTTCAGGCAGTTCGCGGAACGCACCGTCAGTTCGAGCTCGTCGACCGGGCGCAGCAGGATCGGGTCGAACTGCTGCGAGCTGCGCTGCACCGGCTGGTCGAAGGCGGCCAGTTCGGAGCCTTCCAGCTGGGCGAA
>SEAY01000010.1 GCA_004144865.1 Comamonadaceae bacterium | reverse complement strand
CGGCGCTGGGCCTGGGCGTGCTGAACAAGTTCATCGAGGGCTGGGCCGGCGCCGTGCTGGCCAAGATCGCGGTGCTGGTGCTGATCGTGGTGTTCATCCAGAAGCGGCCGCAGCGCCCCCACCCTGCCCTCCCCCGGAGGGGGAGGGTTCCAAGACGGGAAGAACCGCACTCATGCTTCCGCGCTCCTTCCCTTCACCGCGAACAGCCCCTGCGGCCGCTTCTGGATGAACACCACGATCAGCACCAGCACCGCGATCTTGGCCAGCACGGCGCCGGCCCAGCCCTCGATGAACTTGTTCAGCACGCCCAGGCCCAGCGCCGCGTACACGGTGCCCGCGAGCTGGCCCACGCCGCCGAGCACGACCACCATGAACGAATCCACGATGTAGGCCTGCCCCAGGTCGGGCCCCACGTTGCCCACCTGGCTGAGCGCACAACCGGCGAGTCCCGCGATACCCGAGCCCAGGGCGAAGGCGTACGTGTCCACCCGCGCCGTGTTCACGCCCATGCACGAGGCGATGGGCCGGTTCTGCGTGACGCCGCGCACGAACAGGCCGAGCCGCGTGCGCGCGATCAGGAAGGCCATGCCGCCCAGCACCGCGAACGCGAAGGCGATGATCACGATGCGGTTCCACGGCAGCTGCAGGTTGCCCATGAGCACCACGCCGCCGCTCATCCAGCTCGGGTTCTCCACGCCGACGTTCTGCGCGCCGAAGATGGAACGCACCAGCTGCATCAGCATGAGGCTGATGCCCCAGGTGGCCAGCAGCGTTTCCAGCGGGCGGCCGTACAGGAAGCGGATCACGCCTCGCTCCAGCACCGCGCCCATCAGCGCCGAGGCCAGGAAGGCCACCGGCACCGCGGCGAGCAGGTACCAGTCGAAGGCGCCCGGCAGGTACTTCTGGAACAGGCCCTGCACCACGTAGGTCGCATAGGCGCCGATCATCATCAGCTCGCCGTGCGCCATGTTGATCACGCCCATCAGCCCGTAGG
This sequence comes from Comamonadaceae bacterium, assembly GCA_004144865.1. Lineage (GTDB taxonomy): Bacteria > Pseudomonadota > Gammaproteobacteria > Burkholderiales > Burkholderiaceae_C > Ramlibacter. The sequence continues at coordinate 50,604 of SEAY01000010.1, read as the reverse complement.
TGATGGCGAGCCCCAGTGCGACCAGCAGGAGGATGGAGCCGAGGCTGATGCCGGAGAACGCAGCGGCCGCGCGCTCGCCCCAGGCCAGCGACCCTTCGATGCTGCGGATGGACGCGAGCAGCGCCGCCTTGACCTGCGGGTCGGCCTCGTCCTGCACGCGCTGCACCAGCAGGCTGCGCGTCGCGGGCGTGCGGCTGGCCGCGAGCAGCTGCGCGGCCTCCAGCCGGCGTGCGCTGTCGCTGCTGGAAAGCAGCGAGGCCGCGCGCACCAGCGCCAGCCGCTCCTTGATCGCCGGGTCCTGCTCCGCCGCGTAGACCTTCTCGATCAGCGGCAGCCGCGACGCGTCGGGCTCCTTCTGCAGTTCGGCGACGGCCGCGGCGCGCAAGGCCGCATCCTTGGAGAAGAGTTTCAGGGCGGCCAGCGCGGTGTCGAGCTCGCCGCGCATGCGGTTGTTGTTGACGACGTCTTCGGCGTCGGCGGGAACGGCGCTCTCCGCGCCCGTCACGGGGTCGAACCCCTTGTCGTCACGGACGACGAACACCTTGTCGCCGGCGACCTTCACGGCGTCGTCGGCAAGCGCCTGAATGAAGGCGGCCGTCTTGTCGTCCGCCGCGGCAACGGCCTGGTTGAGGGCCTCGATGCGCGCGTCGGATTCTCCCGTCGCCAGGGCGCGGGCTTCGTCGGCGGTGAGGGCTTGCGATGCGCCCGCGCCGGCGAGCGCGAGCAAGAGGAGGAGTCTTTGGAGCATGGGGAACCTGTAGGGTGGGCAGCACGCTGCCCACCGTGCAGGCACCTGCGCCGGATTCGGCGAAGAATGGATCCCGGCTCGAGGCCGGGATGACGGACTGGTGGCCTTACATCTTTGATTTGCCGTCCGGCTCGTCCTTCTTCTTGTCGTTGCCTTCGATGAAGGGCGACCAGGGCTTGGCCTTCACCGGGCCGGGCGTCTTCCACACCACGTTGAACTGGCCGTCGCCCTTGACCTCGCCGATGAACACCGGCTTGTGCAGGTGGTGGTTCTTGGCGTCCATCGTGGCGGTGAAGCCGGACGGCGCCTTGAAGGTCTGGCCGGCCATGGCGGCGATGACCTTGTCGGTGTCGGTGGACTTGGCCTTGGCGACGGCCTGGGCCCACATGTGCACGCCGATGTACGTGGCTTCCATCGGATCGTTGGTAAGCGGCTTGTCCTTGTGGCCGGCGATGCCCTTGGTCTTGGCGTACGCGCCCCACTTCTTCGTGAACTCGGTGTTGGTCGGGTTCTTCACCGACATGAAGTAGTTCCACGCGGCCAGGTGGCCCACCAGCGGCTTGGTGTCCACGCCGCGCAGTTCCTCCTCGCCCACGGAGAAGGCCACCACCGGCACGTCCTTGGCCTTCAGGCCGGCGTTGCCCAGTTCCTTGTAGAACGGCACGTTGGAGTCGCCGTTGATGGTGGAGATCACCGCCGTCTTCTTGCCCTCGCCGGAGAACTTCTTGATCTTGGCGATGATGGTCTGGTAGTCGCTGTGGCCGAAGGGGGTGTACTCCTCCATGATGTCGGACTCGGCGACGCCCTTGGACTTGAGGAAGGCGCGCAGGATCTTGTTGGTCGTGCGCGGGTACACGTAGTCGGTGCCCAGCAGCACGAAGCGCTTGGCGCCGCCGCCGTCCTTGCTCATGAGGTATTCCACCGCGGGAATCGCCTGCTGGTTGGGCGCGGCACCGGTATAGAACACGTTCTTGGACAGCTCCTCGCCTTCGTACTGCACCGGGTAGAAGAGCAGGCCGTTGAGTTCCTCGACCACCGGCAGCACGGACTTGCGGGAGACGGAGGTCCAGCAGCCGAAGATCACGGCCACCTTGTCCTGGGTCAGCAGCTGGCGGGTCTTCTCGGCGAAGAGCGGCCAGTTGGAAGCCGGATCCACCACGACCGGCTCGAGCTTCTTGCCGAGCACGCCGCCCTTGGCGTTGATCTCCTCGATCGCCATCAGGGCGGTGTCCTTGAGGACGGTTTCGGAAATGGCCATCGTGCCCGACAGGCTGTGGAGGATGCCGACCTTGATGGTGTCCGAGGACTGGGCAAAGGCGGCGCCCGTGCCCGCGAGGGCGACGGCGGCGGTGAGCGCCTTCAGGGTGAATCGACGTTGCATGTGTGTGGCTCCAGGTGGGTTGCGAAAGGCAAGCTCATGCTAGGGATGGGCCCCGGAAGCAGCCATACGACACATGGCGTACGGTCCACTGGTGCGCCGCGACTACGGCGGACACCGTCGCCGTCCGACACGCCGCGGACCCCCTGCCGGGCTTCAATGGCCGCACACACCCCGAGAGGCCGCCGCCATGCCGTCCCTGATGTCCCAGCTGTCGCCCTGCATCACCAACATGATCCGGCTGGACCACACGCACGTGCTGACGGCGTTCCACCAGTACGAGGTCGGCGCTTCGGACCGGCTGAGGAAGGGGCTCGCGGACAACGTCTGCCTCGCCCTGGAGATCCACACCCAGCTCGAGGAGGAGATCTTCTATCCCGCCATGCGCGCGGTGGCGGACAACGAGGTCCTGCGCAAGAGCACGCCCGAGCACGACGAGATGCGGGGCCTGATCTCGCGCCTGCGCAACATGCCGGTGAACGACGCCTCGTTCGACGACACCTTCTTCGAACTGATGCGGCACGTGATGCACCACGTGGCCGACGAGGAGACGCAGCTGCTGCCCGCCGCCGAGCGCCTGATCCCCGACCAGCTGCACGAGCTGGGCGCCCGCATGACGCGGCGCCGCCTGGAACTGGCCGGCCCGCGCGCCCCCGAACTTGCCAGCAGCATCGCCCGTTCGATGAGCCCCGGCAGCATCGTGGCCGCCGGCAGCGCTCTGCTGGCCGGTGCGTACCTGCTCACGCGCAACAAGTACGGCGACCGGCTCGCGGCCGGGCGTTCGCGCTTCACGCGGGCGTGAGCCGGGGGGGTTGCATGTTGCCCGCCGCGTAGGCTGGGGTGCGCTGCGCGCAACCCAGCCTTGTATCTTCATCTTCTAGACTTCAAGAGTTCGGGGCAACCCGAGCGGAGCGGGTGCACGCCGTACCCAGCCTTGTGGCTTCGACTACGTGACGTAGATCTTGCGGCACCCGCTCCCTTTTCTTCTGGCCCTCTCAAAAGATCGAACAGTATCTTTCCGCCCGGCCAGACCGGAGCCCGCATTTACAAGGTTGATCAGAGATGGAGCAGGAGATGAAGCCCACGGTTGCAAGCGAGCAAGTTCGCCAGGCCATCGTGGGAATTGATGTGGCCAAGGCGAAGCTGGATGTGGCACTGAAGCTCGCCTCGGGCAAGTGGCGCAGCAAGGTAGTTGCCAATACCGGCACGGGGTTCCAGGAGTTGCGCAGTTGGCTGGCCAAGCATGGTGTCAGCTGCGCTCACGTCTGCATGGAAGCCACGGGGGTGTATTGGGAAGCGCTTGCCGCCGATCTGGCAGACCATGGCTTTGCCGTCAGCGTGAGCAATCCTGCCCAGATCAAGGCCTTTGGCGAGTCTCGAGGCGCACGAACCAAAACCGATCAGGTCGATGCCAGGCTGATTGGCGAGTTCTGCGCTGAGCGAGCTCCTGTCCTCTGGCAGCCGCCCAGCAAGAGCGTGCGCCGCCTGCGCGCCCTGGTCAGTCGCCGAGAGGCTTTGCTGGACCTGCGCACCCAGGAGAGCAATCGACTGGAAGTCGCGGCCACCCAGGAGGTCAGCAGCAGCATCCAGACGGTCATCGCGCACCTGGACGAGCAGATCGCCCGCATCGAGCGGCAAATCAAGAAGGACATCGATGGCGATCCAACGCTCAAAGCGCAGCGCGATCTGCTGGATTCCATCCCGGGCGTGGGCGAGAAAACAATCTCCATGTTTCTGAGCCACTACGGAGGCGAGCTGCGCTTCGGCAAGACCCGGCAGGCCATCGCATTTGCCGGCCTGGACACCAAAAAGCATGAGTCCGGCACGAGCGTCAAGGGCAAGCCGCGGCTATCGAAGATGGGCCACAGCCAGATTCGACGCGGCTTGTACATGCCCGCCGTCGTTGCCATGAGCAAGACGGCCTGGGGCAAGGCATTCAGCAGCCGCTTGCTGGCCGCCGGCAAACCCAAGATGCTCATCCTGGGTGCCTTGATGCGCAAGATCGTGTCGATCGCCTACGGGGTCCTGAAGTCAGGAACTCCGTTTAACCCCGCCCTTCACGCTTGACTGCGGAGACAGTATCTACGACCTCGGCGCCCCTTCCCCGAGGACCTCCACGAACCCCGCCGCCGCCGGCGACAGCTCACGGTGCCGCCGCGTGACGAGATGGATCGACGGCACGCGCAAGGGCAGCTCCAGCGGCAGCACCTGCAGCACGCCCAGCCGCGCGTAGTGCGCCGCCAGCGACGCCGGCATGATCGCCGCCATGTCGCTCGCCTCCAGCAGCACGGTCGTGGCGACCGTGGAGGCCGTTTCCGTGATGTCCAGCCGCGCATGCAGCCCGGCCTCTCGCAGCGCCGCCTCGAAGCGGCTGCGCTGCGGTGAACCCGGCGGCTGCAGGATCCACGGCCAGCGCACCAGGTCGTCCAGCGCCAGGCCCTCCTTCACCAGCAGGGGGTGGCCGCTGCGCACCACCGCCACCTGCGGCTCGCCCAGCAGCGGCTGCACTTCGAAATCGTCTTCCGCGTGGCCTTCGGTCAGGCGTCCCAGCACCAGGTCGACCTCGCCGCGCTCCAGCAACGCCAGCATGACGTCGCTCGTCTCGACCAGCAGCGACACCGCCACGCGCGGGTGCTGCCGCTTGTAGGCCGCCAACGCCGGCGCCAGCAGCTGCGGCAACGCACCGGGGACACTGCCCAGGCGCAGCCGGCCGCGCAGCCCGGAGCGCAGCGCCGCCACCTGTTCGCGCGCCAGGCCGAAGTCGACCAGCGCGTGGCGCGCGAAGCGGATCAGCACCTCGCCGGACGCCGTGGGCTCCATGCCGCGCGCCAGGCGCGTGAAGAGCGGCACGCCCAGCGTCTCCTCGGCCTGCTGCAGCAGCTTGGTGGCGGCCGGCTGGCTCATGCCCAGCCCGGCAGCCGCGCGCCCGAGGTTGCGTTCACGCCCGAGCGCCTCCAGCAGCAGCAACTGCCGCGTGCGCAGGCGGGCCAGCAAGGCCGCGTCGGAAAGGGCGGGGGCGGAGCGAGGCATATACGGATCGGCATGGATTATTTCGGGAAATTCATTGGCTGGGAATGGCTGGCGCCCGTACCCTGCGGCCAATCGCCGGCGACCGATCGGCGCGCACCAGGAGACAAGCCATGCCCGTCATCTCTCGCCGCCGCGCCGCATTGCGCCTCGCGGCCCTCGGCTTCTGCCTCGCCGCAGGCGCACCCGCCCTGGCCCAGAGCTGGCCCGACAAGCCGCTGCGCATCATGGTGGGCGCGTCGCCGGGCGGCGGCACCGACATCCTGGCGCGCATGCTGGCGGAGAAGCTGGCTACGGACCTGAAGCAATCGGTCGTGGTGGAGAACCGGCCGGGTGCGTCGAACACGATCGCGGCCGAGATGACCGCGAGGGCCACCGCCGACGGCACCACGCTGCTGCTCGCCACCAATACCGCGCAGGCCATCGCGCCGCACCTGCTGAAGCTCAAGTTCGATCCGCTGAAGGACCTGCAGCCAATCGGACTCGTTGCCGTGATGCCCAACGTGCTGGTGGTGTCGGCCGCGTCGCCCTACAAATCGGTGCCGGAGCTGACGGCGGCGATGACCCGGGCGCCGGGCGCGCTGAAGTACGCATCGTCCGGCATCGGCAGCACCCAGCACATTGCGGGCGAGGCGTTCGGCCTGGCCACCGGCACCAAGGCCATCCACATACCGTACAAGGGCAGCGCGCAGGCGCACGTCGACATCATCGGCGGCGACGTCACGATGATGTTCGATTCCACCTCGTCGGCCATGGGCCAGATCAAGGCCGGCAAGTTCCGTCCGCTGGCCGTGATGGCCGAGCGCCGCTCCGCCGAGATGCCGGACGTGCCCACCATGTCCGAAGCCGGCATCAAGGGCGTGGACGTCGCCACCTGGTACGGCCTCTACGTCACCGCGGGCACGCCGAAGCCCGTGGTGGACACGCTCACCGCCGAACTGGTGAAGGTGCTGAGGATGCCCGACGTGCAGGCACGCATCAAGGGCATGGGCGGCGAGGTCGGCACGCTGACCTCCGACGGCTTCGCCGAGATGAACCGGCAGGAGTTCGAGCGCTTCCGCAAGCTGGTGAAGGACGCCAACATCAAGACGGAGGGCCTGTGAGCGAGCAGCTGCGGCCCCGCATCGCGTTCCTGCTGGGCGATCCCGCCGGCGTGGGCCCGGAGATGGGCGTGAAGCTGCTCGCGGCCGGGGCCGCGACGCAGGCGGCCGACGTGCTTCTCATCGCGCCGCCGTCGGTGCTGGCAGGCGGCGAGCGCATCGCCGGCGCATCCCTGGACGTGCTGCCGGTGCCGCCGGGCGAAGCGCTGCGCTTCGAGCCGGGACGCATCACGCACCTGGTGCAGCCGGAACCTGCCGGCGCGGCGCCCCTCGGCCAGTGCAGCGCGCCGGCCGGCCAAGCCGTGCTGCAGGCGCTGGCCATCGCCACGGATCTCGCAGGCGCGGGCCTCGTGCAGGGCATCGTGTTCGCGCCCATGAACAAGCATTCGCTGCGCCTCGCGGGGATGCAGGAAGAGGACGAGCTGCGCTACATGCAGGGCCGCTTCGGCGTGCCCGGCTTCGTGTGCGAGTTCAACATCACGGGACGGATGTGGACCTCACGCGTGACCTCGCACGTCCCGCTGCGCGAGGTGGCGGGCCTCATCACGCAGGAAGCGGTGGGCCAGGCCGTGCACATCCTCGACGGCGCACTGCGCCGCGCGGGCATCGCGCGGCCGCGCATCGCGGTGTCGGGCCTCAATCCGCATGCGGGCGACGGCGGCTCCATCGGGCGCGAGGAGATCGAGGTGATCGCCCCGGCTGTCGAGCGCCTGCGTCGTGACGGGCTGGACGCAAGCGGGCCGTGGTCGCCGGACACCGTGTTCATCGCGGCGCGCCGCGGCGACTTCGACGCGGTGGTGTCGATGTACCACGACCAGGGCCAGATCGCGATGAAGCTGATGGGGTTCGAGCAGGGCGTCACGCTGCACGGCGGGCTGCCGGTGCCGGTGGCGACTTCCGCCAGCGGCAGCGCGTTCGACATCGCGGGCCGCGGCATCGCGCGCGTCGACGGACTGCAGCACGCCTTCGACCTGTGCGTGCGGATGGCGGCGCAAAGGGCCGCTTAGGCGCGCGGATCCAGCGGGTCGCAGCGCCCCTGGCGCTCGAGCCAGTACACCACGTTGCCGATCACGGCGATGCTGCCGGAGACGATGGCGCTGGCGGCCGCCGTCACGCCGGCGGCCGCCAGCAGCACCGCGCAGCCTTCGTTGTTGCAGCCGCCGAGGGTCGCCACCTGCATCGCGTCCAGCGTCATGCGCCTGGCCACCATGCGGCAATGGGAGTCGTAGCTTTCGATGGTGCGGGGCACCACCACGCAGCCCGCGAGCAGGAAGGACAGCCCGAGGGCGCACGCGCGTAACCTGTAACACTGCCCGGCCATGCACCGGATGTACCACGCCGCGGTGCGCGCGCGAAGCGTCGCGCGCATGTTCATGGCGACGCCGCAACACGCGCAGCGGTCGCTGTGACCGCCGAGCGACAGCGGATCGCTTTACACGCGCGGAGCGTGCTGAAGTACGCGGACACCGCTCTTACGTGCACCTACACTTCGGCGCATGCCATCCGACTTGCTGGAACACCCCCAGGAACTGCAACGCACCTACGCCATCGCCACGCCCGCCGCGCGCCTGCGCGGCATCAAGCAGCGCCTCGCCACGGCGCACGCGGAGATGGGCTCCACGCGTCTCGTGACCTTGGTGTCGGCAGTGGAAGCGCTCGCGCGTTCCCTGGTCGTGCATGCATCCGGCCGCCCCGCCAGCACGGCGGAGATGCGGCACCGGCAATACCGCCATGCCGGCCCCGTCGAACTGGTGGAGGAAGTGCTGCGCCTGCGCGGCGCGGCTCCCGGCGCGCAGCATTTCGAAGGCGAGGACTGGGAGCTGTTCGAAGTGGCGACGGTCTACCGCGACCTCGTGGTGCACGAGTGCAGCTCCATCGGGCAGGACCGCCATCCCTTCCTCATCGCGGCCTGCGAGGCGGTGCTGGGCGGGCTGGTCGAACTGGCCGGCCTCGAGGCGCGGCCCAAGGCCGTCGCCTGAGCCTGCGGCTCACTCGTTCGGGATCTCGGCCTCCACCAGCTTCGCCAGCAGCACCAGCGATTCCTGCCAGCCCAGGTAGCACGCGGTGGCCGGGATGACGTCCGGGATCCCCTCCTGCACCGCCTGCATCTCGCAGCCGAACGGCGTGTTGGTGATCGTGACGGTGGTGGTCATCTCGCCGGGCAGGTTGGGATCGTCGAAGCGGCTCGTGTAGCGAAGCTTCTCGCCCGGAACCAGTTCCAGGTAAGTTCCGCCGAACGAGTGGCTTTGGCCGGTGGAGAAATTGGTGAAGGACATGCGCCAGGTCCCGCCGACCTTCGCGTCCATCTGGTGCACGGTGCCCGTGAATCCGTTGGGGGGCAGCCATTTCGCCATGGCGGCGGGGTCGGTGAAGGCGCGGTAGAGCCGCTCGGGCTTGGTGCGCAGGACGCGATGCAGTCGGACGGTGTTGCTCATCATGGTCTCCTGTTTCGGCGAGGAAGGCCCTCACCTGGACGACGAACGCGCCACCCCGGAATCGACAAGGCCCCTGCGGAAGTATCAGCGCGCGTCGAACTGCAGGAGCTGCTGGACGGCGCCGCCGGGATCGCGGAAGGAAACGAACACGCCAACCGGGCAGCGCTGCGGCCCGTCGTGCAGCAGTTCGCCGCCCGCGGCCCGCACGCCGCGCATGGCGGCCTGGATGTCCTCGGTCTGGAAGCACAGCACCGTGCCGGGGCCGTCCACCGCGTCACCCGCCTCGCGCTGCTGCAGGATCAGCGTGGTGGCGCCCGTGCGCAGCTGCGCGATGCACGGGCCGTACGTCGCCTTCACTTCGTAGCCCAGGGCGCCCGTATAGAAGGCGGTCGCGGCCTGCAGGTCGCGCACGAAGATGGTCTGGACGCACACAGGCAGCATGGAAAACCCTCCGTGCGCGCATGCTAGCCCGCACGATCACGCGCTGGCAACATCCGTCCGGCGGGTCCGGCCCCTCACCCTGCCGCAGACGATCCCGTGCCCAGCTCCCGCACCAGTGCGTCGAGTAGCGCTGCCGGTGGCGACGGCTTGGGCAGCACCTGCAGGCCGAGCGCGCGGGCCTGTGCCAGTTCGGTGCTGTAGCCCGTCATCAGCACCACCGGCAACGCGGGATGCCGCTCGCGCAGCCAGCGCGCCAGTGCGATGCCGTCCATGCCGCCCGGCATGCGGATGTCGCTCAGGACGATGTCGAAGACGCTCCCCGCGGCCAGCAACGCGCGGGCGGCATCGCCGCTCTCGGCGCGAGTGACGCGGAACCCGGCCGCCTGCAGCACCTGCTCCGTCACGGTCGCAAGCTCGCCGTTGTCTTCCACCAGCAGCAGCGCGTGCTCCACGCGCGCCGGCGCTGGCGCCTCCTCGCGCGGGTCGGCGGCGGGCAGGTCCGCGCTTCGCAACGAAGGCAGCAGCAGCGTCACGCGCGTTCCACGCCCATCGTCGCTTTCGATGCGGGCCTCGCCACCGGCCTGCCGGGCGAGGCCGTACACCTGGCTCAGGCCCAGGCCCGTTCCGTGCCCCACCGGCTTCGTGGTGAAGAAGGGCTCGAACACCTTGGGCAGGATGTCCGCCGGGATGCCCTTGCCGGTGTCGGCCACCTCGAGGCACACCATGTCCGCCTCGCCGTTGCGCGCGGCCAGGCGCAACGTGCCGCCGTCAGGCATCGCGTCCCGCGCGTTCACCGCAAGGTTGATCAGCGCCAGCTCGAACTCGGCCGGATCCACCAGGACGGGCCGCGTATCGGGTGCGACCTCGCACGCGAGCTGCACGCGGCTGCCGAGGCTGGCCTTCAGCAGCGATGCGATCTCCGGCAGGCGCGACTGCAGCTGCATGGCCTCCGGCCGCACCGGCTGGCGGCGCGCGAAGGCGAGCAGCTGGCGCGTGAGCTTGGCGCCGTTGGCGACGGCCCGCTCGATGCCTGCCACTTCCTGCGTGCCGGCAAGCTCCGGCCGGCGCGCGCGCAGCAGGTGGGTGTAGTTGCCCGCCACCATCAGGAGGTTGTTGAAGTCGTGGGCCACGCCGCCGGTGAGCTGGCCCAGCGCTTCCAGGCGCTGGTTCTGCAGCACCGCCTGGTGCGCCTTGTCGGCCTCGGCCAGCGCCTCGCGCACGCGCTCCTGCATCTCGCGGTTCGCGCGTTGCACGGCGTGGCTGGTATCCGAGAGCACCTGCAGCACGGTGTCCATCTCCGCCAGCCCGGTGGGAACCACTTCGACGGCTTCGGCGCGGGCGATGCGCTGCGCCGCATCGCGCGCCTGCAGCACCGGCCGCGCGATGCCGCCGCCGATGCGGGCGGCGGCCCAGAGCGCGGCGAGGAGCAGCAGCGCCGAAAGCGCCGCGAAGCCGGCCGCGGCCACGACCGGCGAGCCCACCTGCGCCAGCGGCACGCCGATCACGACCGTCCAGCCGTAGTGTGGCGCCGTGCTGAAGGACGCGAGGATCTCCGATCCGTCGAGCGCGCGGCTCTCGAACAAGCCGTCGCGGCCGCCACCGATCTCTGCGCGCATCCTCTCGCTGGCCGGCTTGCCCACGTATTTCTCCGGGTTGCGGCTGCGGGCGACAACCACCCCCTTCGAATCCAGCACCGACGCGAACCAGGCCTTGGAGAGCTTCTGGTCGTGCAACACGTTCTGCAGCGCGGATGCATAACCCGCGTACGACAGGAGATAGAGCGTGCGGCCGCCGCGATTCACCGGCACGGTCACCGCAAAGCTGTGCTGCTTGCCGAGCGGCGCGTAATAAAGGTCCGAGACCAGCGTGCCGCCGGGGGCCGCTTTCACCTGCTCATGGGTGTAGACGGTGCGCGGCAGGTTGGTCTCGCCGAAGGGGCGGCGGGTATTGAGGATCTGCCGCCCGTCCAGGTCGGCCAGCACCACCACCGTGCTGTTGTCCGGCGCGACGGTGCGCGCGTATTCGTGGAACGCCCGCAGGTCGCCGGCGGAGAGCGTCGGCGACTGGGCCAGGGTGCGGGCGACGGCATCGCGCCGCGCGATCTCCCGGTCCACCACGAGCGACAGCGCGCGGGTGGCTTCGGTCAGGGTGCCCTCGAACTGCCGCTGCTTGCTGGCGTGCACGTAGTAGATGGTGCCGGCCGCGACCAGCGCGAACGGCACCATGAACACCAGCACCAGCCCGAGAAGCCGCGCGCGAACTGTCGAGTTGGCCACGCACCATTGTCGGGCCGCGCCAGAGGTTGGTGCGTAGGAGGGAACCTACGCCCTCACCCTTCGAACTGCGGATGCAGCTGCCGGATCCGGTTCATCGCCATGCCCGCCGCGGCGGTGCGCGTCTCCACGCCCAACTTGGCGAAGATGCGCTCCAGGTGCTTCTTCACGGTCGCCGGGCTGGCGCCCAGGATGTCGGCGATGTCGCGGTTGATCTTGCCCTTGACCACCCAGTACAGCACCTCGGCCTCGCGCGCGGTGAGCTTGAAGGCGAGGCTCATGGCCTCGATGATCGACGCGTCCGAAACCTCGCGCATCACGATCAGCCAGTCGTCGTCGCCGGTCTGCTGGTGCAGCCGGATCGTCAGGCGCCGCGCGCCGATTTCCGCGGACAGGCGCGGCGGCTCGATCTGGCGCTCGGCATCGTTCAGGTGCCGGCGCAGCCACTGCAGGATGGCGGCCGGCGTTTCCGGCGCGCTGGTGCCGTAGTACGTCTTCAGCAGCTCGCGCGCCAGCGGCGTCTGCCACATCAAGCGTCCGTCACTCGGGCGCACCGTGATGCTGGCGTAGCCGAAGGCGTCGAGCGCATTGCGGGTCTGCCGCGCCAGGCGCGCGCCCTGCAGGTGCACGCCCATGCGCGCCAGCACTTCCTTGGGCTTGATCGGCTTGGTGACGTAGTCGACGCCGCCGGCCTCCAGGGCCGCCACCAGGTGCTCCGTTTCGGTGAGCCCCGTCATGAAGATGATCGGGATGTGCGCCGTCTCGGCGGCGGCCTTCAGGCGCTTGGCCACCTCGAAGCCGTCCATGCCCGGCATCATCGCGTCCAGCAGCACGATGTCCGGCAGCGCCTGCGCCGCGCGCTGCAGGGCGGCTTCCCCGCTGGTGGCCACCAGCACGGTGTAGCCGGATTCGTCCAGCGCATCGTGCAGCACCGACAGGTTGTCGGGCACGTCGTCGACGATCAACACGACGTCGGTGTCGGTGCGGTCCAGGAACGGGTTCATCCCATCGCCCCCTGCGCCGCGGGGCGCGGCCGCGCGAGCTCGCGCGCGATCGCCTCGAACTGGAACTGGCGCGCCATCTCGCGCAGGCGTACCGTGAAGGCAGCGCATTCCGGTTGCGCCTTCTCGATGGCATCGAGCTGCTGCTGGATGCCGCGGTAGTAACCGAGCTGCACCACGTGCTGCAGCGGCGCAAGGAGTTCGTCGCGTGGCCAGGCCGCGCACGCCGGCACGGGCGCGGGCGGCGGTGCGAGCGCGGCGGGCTCCTGCAGCCAGCGCAATGCGAGCTGCCGCTCCAGCCAGTCCAGCAGCTCGCCGTGCCGCACGGGCTTGAGGATGAAGTCCTCGGGAGGGATGCCGGCGTCGTTCTCCAGGCCCTTGTCGAAGGCGTTGGCGGAAACCACGGCGATGCGGGCCCGCACGCCGGGCATGCGGCGAATGCGCCTTATCGTTTCCCAGCCGTCGATGCCCGGCATCGCGAGGTCGACGAGGATCGCGTCGGGCTGCACGCCGGCGGCCAGCAGGTCGAGCGCATCGTGGCCGCTCGCGGCGGTGCGCAGCTCGAAGCCGAGCGGCTCCAGCAGCGCCACCAGCAGCTCGCGGTCAGCCTCCTCGTTGTCCACGACGAGGATGCGACGGCGCGCTCCTTCGTAGCCGCGGCGGAGCTTCGGCGCCGGCAACGGCGGCAGGTCCGCGCGCACCTGCGGCAGGAACAGCCGCACGCGGAATACCGAACCCGCGCCCGGCGTGCTGGTGGCGGACAGCTCGCCGCCCATCAGGTCGGTGAGCATCTTCGCGATGGTGAGGCCCAGGCCCGCGCCCGGTGCGGAGTGGCTGGCGCTGTTGCCACGCGCGAAGGGTTCGAAGATCTGCGCGAGCTCCTGCGTGCCCACGCCCGGGCCGGTGTCCTCCACCTCCACCACCGCCATCTCGCGGGCGTGGCGCACTCGGAAGATGACGTGGCCCGCCGACGTGAACTTGATCGCGTTGCCCAGCAGGTTGATCAGGATCTGGCGCACCCGTTTCTCGTCGCCGCGCACCACCTCCGGCAGCAGGCCGAGGGCTTCGAAACGGAAGGCGAGGCCCTTGGCCGCCGCCTGCATCTCGAACAGGCTGGCGAGTTCGTGCACGGAGTCGGCAAAGTGCATCGGCTTGACGCTCAGCGTGAGCTTGCCGGACTCGATGCGCGCGATGTCCAGCGTGCCTTCGATCAGCGAGAGCAGGTGCTCGCCCCCGCGCTTGATCACGTTGACGGCATGCTTGCGGTGCGTGGGGATCGCCGCGTCCTCCCCCATCAGCTGCGCGTAGCCGAGGATGCTGTTCAGGGGCGTGCGCAGTTCGTGGCTGATGGCGCTGATGTAGCGGCTCTTGGCGTTGTTGGCCTGCTCGGCGGCGTGGCGCGCCTGCTCGGCGACCTGCTTGGCCTGCTGCAGGGCCTCGTCGGTCTGGCGGTGCGACTCGATCTCGCGCACCAGCAGGTGCGTCTGCCGGTTGGATTCTTCCTGCGCCACCTGGCGGCTCTTGTGCGCGAGCACCAGCCACCAGGCCACGATGCCGGCCACCACCAGCAGCGCGAGGTAGGCCTTGACGAAGGTGGCGCGCAGCGACGCCTGCGCCATTTCTCCGGCCGCCTGCAGCTCCTGGTGGTACAGCAGGCCGAACAGCGCCGCGAGCAGGGGCGCGATCACCAGCATCAGCAGGAGGAAGTGGCCCAGCCCGGTATCGAGGTAGGGCCAGATGGGCCGCGGCAGCACGGCGCGCAACGCGCCCGACCATTGCGCCGCGAGGCTCGCGTGCGGCTTGCACAGGTCGCCGCAGCGCGCGTCGAGCGTGCAGCACAGCGAGCAGATCGGGCCCTGGTAGGCGGGGCAGTGCGCCATGTCAGGGCCTTCGTAATCGCGTTCGCAGATCACGCAGCGCTGGAGGCGGTGGGCAACTTCGCCGGTCCGCGCGAGGTAGTAGCGCCCCTTCGTCGCCCATGCGATCAACGGCGCGGTCACGAACGCCACGCCCATCGCGATCAACGCCGAGAACGCCTGTGCCCCCGCCCCGAACGCGCCGAGGTACGCGGCGATGGACAAGGTCGAGGCCAGCGCCATCGCGCCCACGCCCACCGGGTTCACGTCGTACAGGTAGGCGCGCTTGAACTCGATGCCGCGCGGCGACAGGCCCAGCGGCTTGTTCACCACCAGGTCGGCGACGACCGCCATGATCCACGCGATGGCGATGTTGGAGTAGAGCCCCAGCACTTCGCCGAGCGCCTGGAACACGTTCATTTCCATCAGCATGAAGGCGATGAGCGTGTTGAACACCACCCACACCACGCGGCCCGGGTGGCTGTGCGTGACGCGCGAGAAGAAGTTCGACCAGGCGAGCGAGCCCGCATACGCGTTGGTGACGTTGATCTTCAGCTGCGACACCACCACGAACAGCGCGGTGGCCGCCACCGCCCACCCGTAGTGCGGGAACACGTACTCGTACGCGGCCAGGTACATCTGGTTCGGGTCCACCGCGCGGTCCGTGGGCACCATGTGCTTGATCGCCAGGTAGGCGAGCAGCGCGCCGCCCAGCATCTTGAGGACGCCCAGGATCACCCAGCCGGGACCGCCCGCCAGCACGCCCGCCCACCAGGCCCCGCGGTTGCCAGCGGTGCGCGCCGGCATGAACCGCAGGTAGTCGGCCTGCTCGCCCATCTGCGTGATGAGGGCGATGCCGACCGTGAGCGCGGCACCAAACAGGTGCAGGTCGAAGCCGGACGAAGCCGATTTCTCCCCCGCATAGTGCAGGACACCCGCGAAGGCACCAGGATCGCGCACCAGCACGTACACGAAAGGCACCACCAGCATCACCAGCCACAGCGGCTGGGTCCACAGCTGCAGCCGGCTGATGACCGAGACGCCGTGCGTCACCAGCGGGATCACCACCACCGCGCACACGAGGTAGCCCCAGCTCGGCGGGATGCCCAGCGCGAGCTCCAGCGCATAGGCCATCACCGCCGCCTCCAGCGCGAAGAAGATGAAGGTGAAGGACGCGTAGATCAGCGAGGTGAGCGTGGAGCCTATGTAGCCGAAGCCGGCGCCGCGCGTGAGCAGGTCCATGTCCACGCCGTAGCGGGCCGCGTAGATGCTGATCGGCAGGCCGGCCAGGAAGATGATCAGCCCGGTTGCCAGGATGGCCCAGAAGGCGTTGATGAAGCCGTACTGCACCAGCAGCGTGGCGCCCACCGCCTCCAGGATCAGGAACGATGCGGCGCCAAAGGCGGTATTGGCGACGCGCCACGACGACCACTTGCGGAAGCGCTGCGGCGTGTAGCGCAGCGCGTAATCCTCCAGCGTCTCGCTCGCGACCCAGTTGTTGTAGTCGCGGCGCACCTTCACCACGCGCTGCGGCGCCTCGGGGTGCTCTTGCGGGAGGATGGGGATGGTCCGGTTCACGCCGGGTAACTGCATCTTCCATGCCGGGGCACGGCTCTTGCAAGAGTGCACCATCATGGAACTCACGCCCCGCGAGAAAGACAAGCTGCTGCTCTTCACCGCCGCCCTGGTGGCGGAGCGGCGCAAGGCCCGCGGCCTCAAGCTCAATTACCCGGAGGCGATGGCGCTGATCTCGGCGGCCGTCCTCGAGGGCGCGCGCGACGGCAGGACCGTGGCCCAGCTCATGAGCGAAGGCCGCGCCGTCCTCACGCGGGCCGACGTCATGGACGGCGTCGCGGAGCTGATCCCCGAGATCCAGGTCGAAGCCACTTTCCCCGACGGCACGAAGCTCGTCACCGTCCACCAGCCCATCGTCTGAACCACGCACCGACCACCGCCATGCGCCTGCTCCCTGCCGCCCTGTTCGCCTTCCTCGCCCCCGCTCTGCACGCCCACCCGGGCCACGGCATGGCGGCGGATTCCCACTGGCACGCCTCCGACCTGTGGGGCTTCCTGCTGCTGGGCGCCGCGGTGCTGGCCGCCATCTGGTTCTCGCGCGGCGGCAAGTGAAGCGATGACGCCGGGCGAACTGATCACCGACGGCGGCGACCACGCGCTCAATCCGGGCCGCCGCACGCTGACGCTGGTCGTGCAGAACACGGCCGACCGGCCGATCCAGGTCGGCTCGCATTACCACTTCGCCGAGACCAACGGCGCGCTGCAGTTCGACCGCGCCGCCGCGCGGGGCATGCGGCTGAACATCGCTTCGGGCACCGCCGTGCGCTTCGAGCCCGGCCAGCAGCGCACCGTGGAACTCGTGGACTACGCCGGCGAGCGCAAGGTGTACGGCTTCCGCGGGCTGGTGCAAGGAAAACTCTGAGATGGCAAGCATCCCCCGCCGCGCCTACGCGGAAATGTTCGGCCCCACCAAGGGCGACCGCGTGCGCCTGGCCGACACCGAGCTGGTGATCGAGGTCGAGGACGACTACACCCTGCGCGCCGGCGGCTACGGCGAAGAGGTCAAGTTCGGCGGCGGCAAGACCATCCGCGACGGCATGGCGCAATCGCAGCGCACGCGCGCCGAAGGCGTGATGGACACGGTGCTCACGAATGCGCTCATCCTCGACCACTGGGGCATCGTGAAGGCCGACATCGGCCTGAAGGACGGCCGCATCGCCGCCATCGGCAAGGCGGGCAACCCGGACACCCAGCCCGGCGTGGACATCGTGATCGGCGCCGGCACCGAGATCATCAGCTGCGAAGGCGCGATCGTCACCGCCGGCGGCATCGACAGCCACATCCACTTCATCTGCCCGCAGCAGATCGAGGAGGCGCTCGCTTCCGGCGTCACCACCATGTTCGGCGGCGGCACCGGGCCGGCGACGGGGACCTTCGCCACCACCTGCACGCCCGGGGCCTGGAACATCGAGCGCATGCTGCAGGCGGCAGACGCCTTCCCGATGAACCTGGGCTTCATGGGCAAGGGCAACGCCAGCCTGCCGCAGGCGCTGCGCGAGCAGGTCGAAGCGGGCGTCATCGGCCTGAAACTGCACGAGGACTGGGGCACCACGCCGGCGGCCATCAGCAACTGCCTGGACGTGGCCGATGCGATGGACATCCAGGTGGCGATCCACTCCGACACGCTCAACGAATCCGGCTTCGTGGAAAACACGATCGCGGCGACGAAGGGCCGCGGCATCTGCGCCTTCCACACCGAAGGTGCGGGCGGCGGCCACGCGCCGGACATCCTGCGCGTGGTGGGCGAGGCCAATTTCCTGCCTTCATCGACCAATCCGACGATGCCCTACACCGTCAACACGCTCGACGAGCACGTCGACATGCTGATGGTGTGCCACCACCTCGATCCCGCGATTCCCGAGGACCTCGCGTTCGCCGAGAGCCGCATCCGCAAGGAGACCATCGCCGCCGAGGACATCCTGCACGACCTCGGTGCGATCAGCATGTTCTCCAGCGACTCGCAGGCCATGGGGCGCGTGGGCGAGGTGATCCTGCGCTGCTGGCAGACGGCCCACAAGATGAAGCTGCAGCGCGACAAGCTGGAAGGCGACAGCGAACGCCACGACAACTTCCGCGCGAAGCGCTACGTCGCCAAGTACACGATCAATCCCGCCATCGCGCACGGCATCAGCCACGAGGTGGGCAGCATAGAGACCGGCAAGTGGGCCGACCTCGTCGTGTGGAAGCCCGCCTTCTTCGGGGTGAAGCCGGCGCTCATCCTCAAGGGCGGCTTCATCGCGATGGCCGCGATGGGCGACGCGAACGCATCCATCCCCACGCCGCAGCCGGTGCACTACCGGCCCATGTTCGGCAGCTTCGGCGGGGCGCTGCATCGCGGCTCCATCACGTTCGTGTCGCAGGCGGGCCTGGACGCGGGTGTGAGGGAGCGCTACGGACTGCAGAAGAACGTGGCGGCGGCAAAAAACATTCGCCGTGTCCGCAAGCAGCACATGGTGCACAACGGCTCCCTGCCGAGGATGGAGATCGATCCGCAGACCTACGCGGTGCGGGCCGACGGCCAATTGCTCACCTGCGATGCGGCGAGCGTGCTGCCGATGGCGCAGAGGTATTTCCTGTTCTAGGATGACCCACCGTGGGCTGGGTTTCGCGCTGCGCCTACGAACATCCGAACCCATAGCCATGCTCGCCGTCAACAAACTCCTCCCACAAGGCCAGGGCCTCGCCTCCGCCCTCGTCAAGCGCGCCGCCACCGTCGAACTCGCCTGGGACGTGCGCCAGAAAAGCCGCTTCGACGCCACCGATTCGCAGGGCCGGCACCTGGGCGTGTTCCTGCCGCGCGGCACCGCGGTGCGCGGCGGCGACGTGCTGGTGGCCGAGGACGGATCCATGGTGCGCGTCATCGCCGCGCCGCAGCCGGTGATGGTGGTGACCCATTGCACCGACCACGGCACCTCGTTCGACCTGGTGCGCGCGGCGTACCACCTGGGCAACCGGCACGTCCCCATCGAGCTGAAACCCGACCACCTGAAGATCGAGCCGGACCACGTGCTGGGCGACATGCTACGGTCCATGCACCTGATCGTGCACGAGACGAAGGCGGCCTTCGAGCCGGAGAGCGGCGCCTACAGCGCGCCGGGCACGCATCACCATGGCCACGACCACGGACACGACCAGCACTGACGCCGCGTTGCTGCAGCTGATCTGGCTGGCGTCGCCGGCTCTGCCCGTCGGCGGCTTCTCCTATTCCGAAGGGTTGGAGGCCGCGGTGGAAGCCGGCCTGGTGCGCGACGAGGAGAGCGGCGCAACGTGGATCGCGGCGCAGCTGCATGCGAGCCTGGCGCGTGCCGACCTGTCGATCGTGTGCGCCGCCGCGCAAGCGGCCCGCGAGGGAGACACGGTGCGCCTGGCGCAGCTGGATGCCTGGGTGCGGATGACGCGCGAGACGAGCGAGTTCCGGCAGCAGACGGAGCAGATGGGACGCTCGCTGATGGAGTGGATGCGGTCGCTCGATGCCGGCCATGGACGTCGGGGTTCGCCTTCGGCCTCACCGCCGACCTACGAGGCAGCCACCTACCCGGTCGCCTTCGGCATTGCCGCCGCCGCCACCGAAGCCCCCATCCGCCAGGTCGCCCTCGCCTACGCCTTCGGCTGGGCCGAGAACATGATGCAGTCGGCCATCAAGGCCGTGCCGCTCGGGCAGTCGGCCGGCCAGCGCATCCTCGCGCGGCTGGCGCGCGAGATTCCCGGCGCGGTCGACCACGCCCTGTCCCTGCGCGACGCCGAGAGGCAGGCCTTCACCCCCATGCTGGCCATCCTCTCGGCGCAGCACGAAACCCAGTACTCCCGCCTGTTCCGATCATGACCACCGCCCTGCACCACGTTCCCCGCCGTACCAAGAGACTGCCGCCCCTGCGCGTGGGCATAGGCGGGCCGGTCGGCTCCGGCAAGACGACGCTGCTGGAGATGCTGTGCAAGGCGATGCGCGAGCGATACGACCTGGTGGCGATCACCAACGACATCTACACCAAGGAAGACCAGCGGCTGCTGACGGTGAGCGGCGCGCTCCCCGCCGAGCGCATCATGGGCGTGGAGACGGGCGGCTGCCCGCACACCGCCATCCGCGAGGACGCATCGATCAACCTGGAAGCCATAGACCGCATGCTGGCCGAGTTTCCCGACGCCGACATCGTGTTCGTCGAGTCCGGCGGCGACAACCTGGCGGCCACCTTCAGCCCGGAACTCTCCGACCTCACGCTCTACGTGATCGACGTCGCCGCCGGAGAGAAGATCCCGCGCAAGGGCGGCCCCGGCATCACCAAGAGCGACCTCTTCGTCATCAACAAGACCGACCTCGCGCCCCACGTGGGGGCCGACCTGGGCGTGATGGAAGCGGACACGCAGCGCATGCGCCGCGGCAAGCCTTACGTGATGACGAACCTGAAGACGCGCGACGGCGTCGCCGAGGTGGTTCGCTTCATCGAGGCGCGGGGCCTGTTGCAAGCGTGACGTGCAATGTGCGGTAGTCGCCAGATGTAACCGGGACGAGGCGCCGTCCTACACGCGAGCGGGCGCGCGCGCCGTACTTTCGCCTCCCATGGAAATGCTGCAAGACCCGCCGCCCGGGTTCGACGCCGTGGCCAAGGTGTTCGCGATGGCCAAGCATCTGCCCACCACCCGGCAGATGAACCTGCAGGTGGGCCTCGCGCGCGACGGCGTGCTCTTCGCACGGGGTCGGCTGGATGGCTACCGGCAGGTCAATTTCTTCTCCGACCACCTGCGCAAGCTCGGTTGGCGCGAGCACCTGCTCGGCGGCGACGACGAGATGTTCGACTGCGACATGATGTTCTCGCATCCTGCGGACGCGCCGCAGCGCGGCGAAGCCGATCCGTCCTTCATCCGCCGCTCGCCCGTGGAGCTGTGGGGGCAGCATGCCGACCGCTAGCCGCGACGAGCCCGACAACGACCTGCCCCCACCCGGCAGCCGCTCGGGGGCAGGCGCCCAGAGCGTGCTGCCGTACCTGACCAAGACCTTGCAGGCCAAGCCGGCCGCCGTCCCCGAACGGGAGGGCCGCCCTGGAGGCGGCGACACGGTCTTCATGAGTGCGCCGCCGACCGCCTGAAATGAAGAAAGCGGCCCGGGGCCGCTTTCTTCATGAATACCCTGAGGGCTCTCCCGCCGTTCAATCCGGCCCGTTGCGTCGCTTGCCGCCGGAGTTCGCAGCGCGGCGCTGCTCCCACGCACGCAGCTGCTTCAGTGCACTCGCAGAGCCCTGCCCGCCATGTTCGGCGTCCGGCTGGGGCTGCTGTTGCTGCTGCGCCGGGTGGGAGCTCTCCCCGGGCGACTGGGAATCTTGTTGCGTGTTCATGGCTCGTCCAGGTGATCGTCACCTCGCGAACGCGACGGTCGCGTAGGACGGACGCGGACGACGCCATGGGACGGCGACCCTTGCCGGGGAAGGCCGGCCGATCAGGGGCAGGGCAAGGAGATCGAAAAGGTCGTCCCGGCCTCGGCCGTGGACGATGCCTCCACCCGGCCGCCGTGGGCGCGGGCGATCTCGCGCACGATGAACAGCCCCAGCCCGACGCCCTTGGCGCCTGCATCCTTGCCCCGCACCATGGGGTCGAACAGGCGCGGGAGCAGGTCCGCCGGGATGGGTTGGCCGCCGTTGTGCACGCTCACCCGGAATCCGGCGCCGTCGCTTTCCGTGCGCACGGTCACCGGCTCGCCGGGCGCGCCGTGCGCGACGGCGTTGGCCACCAGGTTGCCCACCGCCTGCACGATGCGGTCGGCGTCCGCGCGGCAGCGCGCCTGCCCGCTGCGCGTGTGCTGCAGCGGGGATTGCGGAAAGGCCACCGCCAGTTCCGCCACGCTGTCGGCGATCGCCTGGTGCAGGTCCGCGTCGTGCTCCCTGCGCACCGCGATGCCGCCGCCCAGGCGGGCCTGGGTGAAATCGAGCAGGTCGCCGATGAGGTGCTGTGCGCGCTGCACGGCGCGGCTCACCCGGGCCACCGCCGCCTTGTGCTGCTCCGGCTGCAGCCCGCGCTCCAGCAGCAGCGCGCTCATGTGGATCACCGACAGCGGATTGCGGATGTCGTGGCTCACCACGCCCACGAGCTGTTCGGCGAACTGCGCGCGGTCCTCGGCCTGCGCGCGCGCGGCCTGCAGCTCCTGCTGGTCGCGCGCGTGCAGCGCGGCCAGCTCCTCGGCCCGGCGGCGCTGGAGGAGCAGCTCGCGCTCGTACTTGTGCCGGTCCTCGGCGACGAAGACCGCGACGTGCAGGAGGGTCTCGCCCTGCCACGCGCGCTCGGCGACGTTCACCATGACCGGCAGCGCCTGCCCGTCCTGGCGCTTCAGTTCCAGCTTGACCTCCGCGACCGAGCCCTGCATGCGCAGGAGCGGCTGCAGGTGGGTCTGGTAGAAGATGCGCCCGCCCATCGTGAGCAGCTCGTGGAAGCGCTGCCGGCCCACCAGGTCGGACGGCTTGCAGCGCAGCCAGCCGCACAGCGTGGCGTTGACGTGGCGGATGGAACCGTCGGCGCCGGCAAGCAGCAATCCGCACGGGGCCACTTCGTAGAGCTGGTCGGACCCCGGCAGCGGGGTGGCCTCCATGGCTAGAGGCTCTGCAGGAACTGCTCCATCGCTTCCGCGCTGGCGCTCGGGGCGCTCAGGTGCGGGCAATGGCCGACGTTGTCGATGACGCGCAGCGTGCAGTTGGGGATGGTCCGCTGCAGGTACTCGCCCACGCTTCGGGGCGCGATCAAGTCGTCGCTGCATTGCAGGACGAGCGTGGGCGCCTGCAGCCTCGGCAGGTCCGCGCGGTGGTCCGACAGGAAGGTCACGCGGGCGAACTGCTTGGCGATCTCGGGGTCCGTGCGGCAGAAGCTGTTGGTGAGCTCGGTCGCCAGCTCCGGCTGGTCGGGCGCGCCCATGATGGCGGGCGCCATGTTGCTGGACCACCCGAGGAAGTTGCTCTCCAGCGTCTCGAGCAGCGACTCGATGTCGGCGCGCGTGAAGCCGCCCACGTAGTCGCCGTCGTTGACGTAGCAGGGCGACGGGCCGACCATCACCTGCGCCAGGAACTGGTCGGGGCAACGCAGGTTGGCCAGCATGCCGATCATGGCGCTGACCGAGTGCCCCACGACGACGGCGGGCGCGGTGGTCACGGCCTCCAGCACCTCGCACAGGTCGGCGGCATACCCGTTCAGGGTGGAGTATTTCTGCGGATCGTAAGCAGACAGGTCGGACTGGCCGCTGCCCACGAGGTCCAGGAGGATCACCTGGTGGGTTTCCGCGAAATGCGGGACCAGCAGGCGCCACATGTTCTGGTCGCAGCCGAAGCCGTGGACGAAGACCATGGGCGGGCCTTCGCCTTGCACATGGACGTTGTTGCGCTGGAGGACGGACATGGGGTGGCGGCCCGTCAGGCCACGGCCGTTTCTGTCGTGCGTCCCGGGAAAGCCTTGAGGTAGGCGCGCAACTCGGGGAACTCGGCCTTCGAGATCACGCCATCCGCACCCAGGTGGATGCAGCGCTCGCGCACGACCGGCGTGACGAAATCGCTGAAGACCACCACGGCCCCGGAAGGCTCCTCGTTGCAGCGCGTGAGCAGCGTGAAGCCCGAGCCTTCGGCCAGCAGGAGATCCATGATCGCGAGGTCCCAGCCGCCGCGGTGGCGCAACAGCCATTCCGTGGCGTCGGTTTCGCTGGCCACGGAGCCCACGACCTCGAAGCCCCCGATCGAATCCAGCAGGTCGCGCAGGAGATCCTGCATCGGCTTCTGGTCTTCCACCAACAACACGCGAACTGCCATCCAAAACCTCCGGAACCTCGGCAAGCACTGACGGGAACGAGCCACCTTGCCGGCCCGAAACCGCGAATTCTGTCCCAGGGCATTCCGCCCGACTGTAGGAAGAATCTGACTTTGCAAGCGCCCCGACCGGCGCTATTCGGAGCTCGCCTTGCCGTCTCCGTAATCCCCGGCGCGGCGCTGTTCCCATTCGCGCAACTGCCGCATCACGCTGTCGCAACCCGTGCCGCTGCCGCCCGCGCCCTGCTGGGGGGTGGTTGGCTGCGGTCCCGGGCTTTCGTCGGCGCCGGGCCCTTCATGCTGTTGCTGGGACATGACTCATCCTTGTACTGGCTGAGCAGGATGCTAGGCGCGTCGATGGGGGGCAGCGTAGGACGCGGTCCACATCGGCCATCGGATGAGTCGCACGGGAGATCGGGGGCCTTGGCGGAAGCGGTGAGATTCGAACTCACGGACGCCTTGCGACGTCGCCGGTTTTCAAGACCGGTGCATTCAACCGCTCTGCCACGCTTCCTGGAGCGGCCCATTCTAGCGGTGCACCTCGGCGGCGCGCGCGGGCCGCCGCAGCGCCAGCAGGCAGAGCAGGCCCACGCAGACCCCGGCGACCACGTCGCTCAGGTAATGGGCCCCCAGGTACACCCGGCTGGCGCAGACCACCAGCACCATGGCGGCCGCCGCCGCCATGGCGAGGCCACGCGCAAGGCGGGAACGCGCGTGTGCCAGCACCAGCGCGCACAGGGCGCCATAGAACACCGTGGACGCCACGGCGTGGGCGCTCGGGAAGCTGAAGGTGCTCAGGTGCACCAGCGGGTCCTCCAGCACCGGGCGCGGGCGCGCGAAGACGTTCTTCAGGGCCACGTTGACCAGCATGCCGGTCGGCACCACCGCCAGCCAAACCAGGTCCCTCGCCTGCTGGCGCCACACCCGCCACAGCGCGACCAGCACGGCCGCGCCCAGCACCGGCACCGTGTCGTGGCCGTTAGTCACCGCCAACATCAGGGCGTTGAGCCAGGGCTGCCGGCGCTGCGCGAGGTACTGCGTGAGCTGCGCATCCAGCACCGTGACGGCCCCCGACGACAGCACCTGCCAGGCCAACAGGCCGATGACCACGAGGCACGCGACGGCCAGCACGAGGGCGAGCCGGGACACGCGACTCACGGCGGCGGCGGCAGGCTGGGATGCGGCCATGCCGGGATCACGCCCAGGAGCTCGCCGCGGCCGGCTTGCAGCGCGGCGTCGAACGCGGGCAGGGTCTGCCGCGGGTCGTCGCCCAGCCCCCGGACGATGCACACGCCATCGGTGCCGGTCCGGGCTGCCGCCTGCACCTCGGCCGGCCCGAGGATGCCTCCGATGGCCGTGACCGGCGCGCCGGCGGCGTGGACCCACCAGGCCAGGTTGTCCAGCCCCTGAGGGACCCACGGCATGTCCTTGGTCACGGTGGGCCACACCGGCCCACAGGCGATGTAGCGCGGCGAGAGGGCGCGGGCGCGGCACAGTTCCCACAGGCTGTGCGAGCTGATGCCCAGCGCCATGCCGCTGCCCAGCAGCTCCGCGCGGCCCGCGTCGCCGAGCGCCAGCAGGTCTTCCTGGCCCAGGTGCACGCCGCCCGCGCCCAGCTCGCGCGCCAGCCGCCAGTGGTCGTTGACGAACAGCTCGGCGCCCGCGGCGCGCGCGGCGGCGATCGACACGGCCACCTCCTCGCGCAGCATCGCGTGCCATGCGGCGTCGGGCACGGCCGGCGTCTTGATGCGCAGCTGCACGGTGCGCACGCCGGCGTCCAGCACCTGCTGCATGCGGCGGGCGCTGTCGACGATCGCATAGAGGTCCAGGCGGCGCGGCGCGGCCGGCGTGCGTTGCGGCCGCGGCTCCTGCTCACCCCACGACAGCAAGGGCAGCGCATGCGGCCCGGTCATCTTCGCCAGGATCAGCGCATCGGCCGCGACGAAGCCGCGCGCGAGCGCCGCTTCGACGCGCTGCACGAAAGCCTCGCGGGGCTGCTCGGCGCCAGCCAGCCAGCCCCGCGCATGCGGCGTTTCCAGCCAGTCGAGGCCGGGCCGCGCCTCAAGGATGCAGACGGCTTCGTCGCCGGAGGCGCGCAACAGGGCGGCCAGCGCAGGTGCGTCGGCGGACGATGCTGCGCGGGCGCGCGCTTCGGCGAGGGTACAGACCAGGGGTGCAGTCATCGCATCACCATCCCGCCATCCACCAGCAGCACTTGGCCGGTGACGAAGCCGCTCCAGGGCGAAGCGAGGAACAGCACCGGGCCCGCCACATCCTCGGGCCGCGCGAGGCGGCGCAGCGGCGTGGCCGCCATCAGCGATTCGCGGAACTGCGCGCGCGTGCCGGCGCTGCCCTCGGTGGGATACACGAGCCCCGGTGCGACACAGTTGACGCGCACGCCCAGCGGCCCCAGTTCGCTCGCGAGGTTGCGGCTGAAGCCGACCAGCGCCGACTTGGCCGTGGTGTAGGCGTGATAGGGCACGACGGGATCCTCCACCAGGTTGCTCACGACGTTGACGATGCTGCCCTCCGCGCGCCGCAGCAACTGCGGCAGCACCGCGCGGCACAGGTGGAACGCGGCGCCCACCGAGCCGTCGAACTGGTCCTGGTACTCGGCCCAGGACAGCTCGGCGAACGTGCGGCGCTGCTCGGGGTCGAACGGCTGCGCGCGAAAGGCATTGTTCACCAGCACGTCGATGCGGCCGGCTTCGTCCACCACCTGCTGCACCAGCCGCGCGGCCTGGTCTTCCTGCGTGACGTCGGCCTGCACCGCAAACGCATCGCCACCGGCCCGCTTGCAGTCTTCCACCACGCCAGCGGCGGCCTCGGCGTTGCGCAGGTAATTGACGGCGACCGTCGCCTGCTCCGCGGCGAACGCGCGCGCGATGGCCGCGCCTATCCCGCGGCTCGCGCCGGTGACCAGCACCACCTTGCCGGCGAAGTTCATCCCGCCGCTCCCTTGCGCGCGGGCAGCAGGTCCTGCGCCACCACCTTGCTGACGTCGATCGGCTTGCTCACCAGGCCCAGCTTGCGGTAGACGTCGGCCGCGTGCTGCAGCGCGGCCACGTCCATGGCGCCCAGCCCCTGCCGGCGCGTGAACTCGGACACGCTGGCCGCGTTGCGCAGGCGGATGATCTCGAGGTTCAAGGCG
Source organism: Comamonadaceae bacterium (assembly GCA_004144865.1). GTDB lineage: Bacteria > Pseudomonadota > Gammaproteobacteria > Burkholderiales > Burkholderiaceae_C > Ramlibacter. Next base: position 23,850 of record SEAY01000010.1, on the reverse strand, counting down.
GGATCGGTGCCGTCGATTGCGCGCTTGACGGCCAGCTGCGCGGCCTCCTCGGGCTGCGCGATCATCCAGGCCGCCGCATCGCGGTAGCCGCGCAGGAAGCGCTGCAGCGCGGCGCGGCGCGCCTGGTACACGTCCTCGCGCACCACGAACAGGTCGCTCGAGGCGGGCAGCACCTTGCCGGCCTCGATCACGTTCACTTCGGGCAGGCCGCGCCGGCGACCCACCAGCAGGCCGGTGTCGGTGGCGGCGGTGGCGTCCACCTGGCCCTGCATCAGCGGCGCGAAGTTCAGCACGCCCGTCACCACCACCGTGACGTCGGCTTCGGTGAGGCCGGCGGAGAGAAGCAGCACCTGCAGCGCCTGCCGCGTGCCGCTGGCCAGGCTGTAGACGCCGACCTTCTTGCCCTTCAAGTCCGCCGGCTTCGTGATGTTGCTGCCCTTGAGGGACACCACGTTGAAGACGTTCTGCGGATAGATGTCGTAGATGGCCCGCAGCTTCTCGCCCTTGTCCACCGCCGCGAACAGGGAGCCCGGATCGGAGAAGGCCACGTCGGCCTGGCCGCCCAGGATGTTGCGGATGGCGTCGGCGCTGCCCGCGCCCGGCACGTAGCGCAGGTCGATGCCGTGCGCCTTGTAGAAGCCCTTGTCCTCCTCCACCAGCAGCGGCGTGACCTCCGTGATGGGCTTGCTCCAGCCGGCGACGGTGACGCGCTCCAGGGGTGCCTGGGCCCGGGCAGCGAAGGGCACGGCGAGGAGCGTGGCGAGCGCGGAGCGGCGCGAGAAGTGGTGCATGGTCGTGTCCTCAGGTGGTCCGGGTGAAGGGAAGGAGCAGCCAGCGCTCGAGCCAGAGCGTGGCCTGGTAGGCCGCCATGCCGAGTGCCGCGATCAGCACCAGCACGGCAAACATGAGCGAGGTGTCCATCGTGCCCTGCGTGGCGATCACCAGCGCGCCCAGCCCCTGGCTGGCACCGATGAATTCGCCGACGACGGCGCCCACCAGCGCCAGCACGACGGCCACGCGCAGGCCGGCGAGGATGGCGGGCAGGCCGGAGGGCAGCTTCAGGCGCCAGAGCGTCTGCGCGCGGCTCGCGCCCAGCATGCGGAACAGCTCCAGCCGCTCCGGCGGCACCTGCTGCAGCGCGGTGAGCGTGTTCTCCAGCAGCGGGAAGAAGCAGATGAGCGCCGTGATGACGACCGTGGACGTGATGCCGAACCCGAACCACAGCACGAAGAGCGGCGCGAGCGCGAGCTTGGGCACCACCTGGCTCGCGATGACGTACGGCATCAGCACGCGGCGCAGGGTCGGGTGTTCGCCCAGCAGCACGCCCGCGGCGAAGCCGAAGCTGCAGCCGGCGGCGACGCCCAGCAGCAGTTCCAGCGCCGTGGCGCGCAGGTGCGGCCAGAAGTAGCCGCTGGCCAGGCCGTGCCACAGCGACTTCGCGACCGCCGAAGGCGCGGGCAGCACCAGCGCGGACACGGCCAGCGTGCGGCACGCCAGCTCCCACGCCAGCAGCAGCGCGGCGAACAGCAGCAGCGATGCGATGCGAAGGCGCAGGCCGGGGCGCTTCATGCGGGCACCGCCTCCAGGTGCAGCACGGCACGAACCGCTGCCGCCTGCTGCGCGAACGCGGCGCCATAGCGCACGGCCGTCGTGCGCTGCGGCAGGTCGATGCGGATCTCCTGCGCGACGCGTCCGCCTTCCACCACGTCCACGCGGTCGGCGAGGAACACCGCCTCGGAGATGTCGTGCGTGACGAACAGCACCGTGGTTCCGTGCCGCACGCGCATCTCCAGCAGGTCGCGCTGCAGTTCCTCGCGCGTGATCGCGTCGAGGGCGGCGAAGGGCTCGTCCAGCAGCAGCAGCGCCGGCTGCAGCACCAGCGCGCGGGCCAGCGCCACGCGGCTTTGCTGGCCGCCGCTGAGCTGGCGCGGGTACTTGCGCGCATGGGCGGCCAGGCCCAGCTGTTCGAGCAGGCCGTGCGCGCGCCGCGCTTCGTCGGCCGCCGGCCGCCGGTGCAGCGTGATGGGCAGCAGCACGTTGTCGATCACGCGCTGCCACTCCAGCAGGTTGGGCGACTGGAAGACGAAGCCGATGTCCGGCTCCGGGCCGGCGCGCCGCGAGTGGAACACGACCTGTCCGCTGTCCGGCACCAGCAGCCCGGCGGCGAGCTTGAGCAGCGTGGTCTTGCCGCAGCCGCTGCGGCCCACCAGGCAATGGAAGGCGCCTTCCTCCACCTTGAGGTCCGCACCATCCACGGTGGGCGGCCAGCCGGGGAAGGCATAGCGCACCTGCTGCAGCGACAGGAGGCTCATCGCCACTCCTGCGCGTACGGCGCGAGGGCATCGGCGGCGCGCTCGGCACCGGCCTCGATCTCCACCATGCGCACGAGATCCACGAGATTGAAGCGGCCGTCGTGGTGCCAGCCGGCTTCCGGCGAAGTCATCGCGCCGAGTGCGGCGATGCGCGTGACGCCCACGCTGCCCAGGCGCTCCGCGAGCCGGTACAGCTCGCGTGGTTCGGCGGCGATGCCGGCGGTCTGCAGGAAGGAAGCGTGCGGCGCCACGAGCGGCACGGCCTCGTCGAGCTCGTCGACGGCGCACACGAGGATGCTGCGCCCGCCCGCCGTGGGCGCGAGCGGCTGCGGGGCGTCGGCGTAGGCGACGCTCCATGCCGCGTCAGCCGCGCCCAGCAGCTCCGCACCGTTGCCGGCCATCGCCTGCAGTTCGCGGGACTGGCGCCAGGCTGCCAGGTCCGCCGCCTCTTCCAGCGCGAGCGCGCGCCGCGGAAAGCGCTGCTGCAGGTTGGCGAGTTCCGCTGCGAGGTACTGCGCGAAGCCGCGCGGGTCCACGCGGCCGCCGCGCTCCACGTAGAACTGGTGCGGCGAATAACAGCCCTGCTGCTCGTAGCGCACGATGTCGTGAGCAGCCAGGCGCGCCGTCGCCGGCGCGCGTAGCGCATCGAGCGCCGCTTTCGCCACCAGCCCGAACGCCACCTTGTGGCCGTAGCCCAGGAAGCGCTTGCCCGCCGGAACCTGCAGCCGCAGCTCCTCGATGGCTGCTTTGCCGCCATAGGCGAGCACGGTGTCCGCCTCGGCGATCGCGGCCTGCGCGCTGGCGGCATCGCCGCCCTTCCACCACACGATCGCCATGCAATCGGCCAGCGGCGGATGCACCTCGGCCAGCAGGCGAGCGAACAGGCTCGCGAACACCGGCTCGGCGCTGGGCAGCTTGCCGAGCGTGCCGGCTTTCACCAGCAGCCCGCAGGCCAGGCTCCACAAGGGCAGCGCCGGCACGTTGCCGGCCCAGCTGTGCAGCAGCACGCCCGGCCCGAAGGCGCGTACCGCGCCGCCCTTCACGGCCGGCTGGAACTCGTCGAGCACCTTGGGATTTGCGAAGTCCTCGGCGACGAAGCGGTGCAGCTGCGGCGCGCGGAAGGACTGGAGGAAGCCGTTGAGCCCCAGCTGCACCATGCCCGCGTCGAAGCCGCTCACGGCCGGCAGCAGGCGTTCGGCCTCGCGGCGGAACGGGTCCTTCGGGTCCAGCAGCCGCGCCACGGCGGCGTCGATGATCCCGACGATGCGCGACACGGGCAAGGTCTTCAGGTGAAGAGCGGCGGCTTCGCGCACGCGGCGCGCGGTCGCCTGCAACTGCAGCGGCGACAACACGGGCACCCGGACTTCGACCGCCTGCGCTCCCGCGCCGAAGGAGAGCACGTGCCATGCGACCTCCTCCTCGCGCAGGCCGGGCAGGTGGCCGGCCGTCCAGGGTGCGATGTTCATGCGCGCACCGCCTGCAGGAACTCCTGCACCGCGAGCGAGCAGCCGCGCGCCTGCGCGCCCTCGGCCCGCCCGAGCAGGAGGAAGCCGCCGTCGGCGGCGACGCCCACGTCCTCGGTGAGGATGGTCGTCACCGAATTGAAGCTGGCGAGGTCGCAATGCACCAGGACGCCGCGTTCGGCGCGCGGCACGTCGCGGCCGGTGAGCGGATCCACCAGGCGCGAGCGCAGCCAGTGGGGGCCGGACTTCACCGATGGCACGACGGCATTGCCGTCGTCGTACAGCTGGCTGCTCAGCTCCGTCATGCCGTACATGTTGATGCAGCGTTCGCGCGGCACGCCGAAGCCAGCGGACAGGCGGGCATAGAACTCCTCGGGCGCCAGCTCGCGCGATTGGCCCTTGTAGCCGCCGGTGTCGAGCACGCGGCTGCCGGACGGCAGCGCGAAGCGCTCGCCGGCCGCCGCCAAGGCATCCAGCAAGTGCACGAAGCTCCAGCTCGCGCCGAGCAGCGCGATGGGTTCGCCACTGTGTTCCGCTTCGCGCAGCATCGCGCGGACGCCGGAGACGTCCAGGCCGCCCGCGCCGACGAACCAGCGACTGTCGCTCGTGCCGAAGCGTCGCACCGCCAGTGCAAGGTAGTGCGCGAGGGAGGAGTTGGGAAGATCCTCTTCGCCGGGGAACAGGATGCCCATGCGCAGGCGGTCCGTGCCCCGCATGAAGCGCTGGGCGAAGTGGCGCGTCATCGACGCGTCCCACACGGCGATGGTCGGGTGGTAATGCCGGCCCTTCACCTCCCCGCGGGTGGTGCCGCTCGTCATGAACACGCGCTCGGCGCTTTCGAGCGGCGTGCAGGACAGCGTGACTTCCTTGAAGGCGCTGATCGGCACCGCCGGAATGTCGCGCCAGCTCTTCACGCTGCGCGGCGCGATGCCGCGCAGCTGGCAGAAGCGGCGGAAGGCGGGGTTGTCCGCGTGCTGGGCGGCGAAGAGCCGCAACGCGATCGCATCGAACTCCGTATCGCTGCAGCCATCCTGCGCGATGAACGCCGTGAGCGATTCGACGAGGGCAGCGTTCATGCGAGCGGCCGCAACTGCATGGCCTGCGGGGCGAAGCCATGGTTCAACGGGCCGCTGCCCGCACCCGTGCGCACCGCGGCGCCCGCGGCGAGCGCGCCACGCACGAATTCGCGTGCGCGCTGCACGGCGTCGGCCAGCGTCGCCCCCAGGGCGAGATGGCTCGCGATGGCGCTCGACAGGGTGCAGCCGGTGCCGTGCGTGTTGGGGCTCGCGATGCGCGGGGCGCGCATCCACAGCGGCGCCTGGTCCTGCGCGAGCAGCAGGTCGCTGACGGTGTCGCCCTCGAGGTGCCCGCCCTTGAGCAGCACCGCGCGCGCGCCGCGCCCGAGCAGTTCGCGCGCAGCAGTTTCCATGTCGGCCTCGCTGCGCAACGGCCGGCCCACCAGCAGCGAAGCCTCGTCAAGGTTGGGCGTGACGACGGCGACCAGCGGAAACAGCTCGCGCACGAGCACATCCACTGCCTGCTGGTCGATCAGCACGGCGCCGCTGGTGGCGATCATCACCGGATCGAGCACCACGGGACCGAGCCGGTGCCGGCGCAGCGCATCGGCCACGGTGCGCACGGTTTCGGCGGAGTGCAGCATGCCGATCTTGACGGCGTCCACGCCGATGTCCTCGACCACGGCATCGATCTGGTCCGCGAGGATCTGCAGGGGAACGGCGTGGATGGAACGCACGCCGAGCGTGTTCTGCGCGGTGAGCGCCGTGATGGCGGTCATGCCGAAGCAGCCGAGCGCGGCGATCGTCTTCAGGTCGGCCTGGATGCCGGCACCGCCCCCGCTGTCGGAGCCTGCGATGGACAGGACCCGCGGGTAACGGAAAGCAGCGGTGGAATGCACGGAGGCTCCTTCGCGAGCAGGAAATGGGAGCTCCGAAGGCTTGGCGCCTGGCGCGCGAATGGGCCAGGTGTGCAGCTCTCCTTCCGCCGGTCTGAACCGGTTCAAGTTCGCGGGTCTGGATCTCAGCACGCTGGCGCGTACACCCCGGAGCTGGGGGCATTGTGGCACAGGGCGGCAGGGCACGCCGGAGCGCCAGGCGCCGCACGAGGCCCGTGCGGCTTCTTTGCAGGGCTTGATCAAGCAGAGCGCTTCCCGTCGCGCCAGGCGGTGCGCGGGGCCGGCCCGCATGAAGGGGCGGTGCCTGAAAGGCTGTTCCCGGCGCCGCAGCGTGGCTACGAGAGCGTCACGCAGTGACGCATATCGAGCCACGCGACCGTCTCTAGCTCGCGAAGCTGTTCGAGTTCGCAGTTTGGCCGCTTGCGGCCAAACTGCAGACGAGTTCTTCGCGTGCGGCGCCGGGAACAGCCTTTCAGGTTTGCCGGCGCGCTTCGCGCGCCGGCCACCGCCCCAGCGGGCCGGCACCGCGCACCGCCTGGCGCGACGTGGGCGCGGGGCCCAGGAACGTCGGGGTTCGGCTTCGCGCTCACCCCGACCTACAGGACACAGGGGCGGCGCGCGGAACGGTTCAGGCCTGGTAGGCCGGCAGCACCTTCTGCACCTGCGGCTGCTCCAGCATGCGCCGCAGGTGGTCGGCCACCTTGGGAAAGCGCTGCACGTCCACGCCGTCGCCTTCCAGCCAGCGGGCGACCGTGAAGAGGTACAGGTCGCTGGTGCTGAAGCGCGGCCCCAGCACCCACGGCCCCTGCAGCATCTGCTCGTCGATCAGCGTGAAGCTCTCCGCCATGGTCTGCGGCACCTTCTTCTTCATCGCCTCGATGGCGGCGGTGTCTTGCGCATCCACCCAGCGGTACCCGCGACCCCGGTGCGCGTGGTTCACGTGCACGGTGGAACACAGGTAGCTGTTGAATTCGTTCATCTTCGCGAGCTGGAACGCGTCGTCGAGCGGCGCGAGCCCCGCTTCGGGAAAGCTCTCCGCGATGAACTGCAGCAGCGCCGGCGTCTCGGTCAGGACGCCGCGGTCGGTGGCGAGGGCCGGCACGCGGCCCTTGGGATTGACGCGCAGGTACTCGGGCGAGCGCTGCTGCTGCGCCTGGAAGTCCAGGCGCCTGGCTTCGTAGCGTGCGCCCGCGTATTCCAGCGCGAGGTGCGCCGCCAGCGAGCAGCTGGCGGGCGCGTAGTAGAAGGTCAGCATCGCAAGCCCTTTCGCAGTTCAGGAGCCGATGGAGATCAGCTCGATGTCGAACACCAGCGTCGCATTCGGCGGGATCGCGCCGCCGGCGCCACGCTCGCCGTACGCCAGCTGCGGCGGGCAGGTGATGCGCGCCTTGCCGCCCGGGCGCATCAGCTGCACGGCCTCGGTCCAGCAGGGGATCACGCGGTTCAGCGGGAAGCTCGTGGGCTGGCCACGCTTGTAGGAGCTGTCGAATTCGCGACCGTCGGGGAAGGTGCCGCGGTAGTGGACCTTCACCGTGTCCGTGGCCTTGGGACTCGGGCCGCTGCCGGCTTCCATGGACTCGAACACGATCCCGCTGGGGGTGGTGACCTTGGCCTTGCCGGTCAGGCTGCCGAGGTTGGGCACGGACGACGCGCTCGCGGTGGGGCGCTCGGCGGGCGGGCTGCTCGGGGGCGTGCAGCCCGCGACGAGGCTCGCGCCCATGGCGAGGAAGGCGAAGTTCAGGAAGCGCATGGTGGTTCCGCAGGGTTGGGGATGCGGCGCATTATTGCCCCGGAGCGCCGGACGCGCGACGACATGGCCATGGCGGCGGCTCCTACGCGGCGTGCGGCGCGGCTGGGCCAGCATGGAAGCGTCTCAGCCAGAACAAGGAGCTTCCATGTCCGACGACAAGAGCAAGTCGCAAGGCCAGGACCGCCAGCGCATCAACGTCCACGAGGATTACGAGCTGCGCGACTGGGCCAAGTCCCTCAACACCACGCCCGAGCGCCTGAAGGAGGCCGTGCAGGCCGTGGGCGACCGCGCGGAGAAGGTGCGCGAGTACCTGTCGCACGACAAACCGAACCGCTGACGGCGCCGGCGGCGCGCGGACAGCGGTCCTGCGCGCCGCCGCTCGCGATGTCAAGGGTCCGCACCCCGGCAGGGAGCGGAAAGATATCCACCGTCCCTGTGGAAAAGCGCGTGGATTTGCTGCGCTGCGTGCCCCGCAAAGCGAGGCTCCATGCGGGCTCCCTTGCGTTGCCCAAAGCTTCAGCAGACAGCGGTTGCGGCACTGCAGCGGCACGCCGCCCGACGGGCGGCACGCAGGCGCTCAGGGCCGCGCCGAGCGGGATCGCGCGATGGCGTCCAGCAGGAGATGCGGACGCAGCGGCTTGGCGAGGTGCAGGTCGAAGCCCGCCTGCATGCTCTTCGCCTGGTCCTCGGGCCGCGCGAAGGCGGTGAGCGCGATCAGGGGCAGCCGCGCGAGCCCGCGCTCCCGCTCGAACTGGCGCACGCGCCGCGCGAGTTCGTAGCCGTCGCGCCCCGGCAGGCCGATGTCGCTGACCAGCACGTCGGGCCACGCCTGCTGCAACGCCTGCACCGCGCCGTCGAAGTCGGCCGCGGTCCGCACGCGCGCGCCGCGGTCTTCCAGCACCAGGATCATCATGTCGACGGCTTCGCGGTCGTCTTCCACCACCAGCACGTCCAGGCCCTGCAGGGCCAGCGTCTCGAGTTCGTCGGTGTCGAATCCGCTCTCGGTGTCGGGCAGGTCCGGCAACGCATCGCCCTGCGTCGCGGGGAGTTCCACGCGCATCATGGCCCCGCGGCCGGCGCCGCCGCTGCTGGCCTGCACCGTGCCGCCATGCAGGTCCACCAGATGCTTGACGATCGAAAGCCCCAGCCCCAGGCCGCCGTGGCGGCGGTTGCCGGGCGCGTCGCTTTGCGTGAAGCGCTCGAACAGGTGCGGCAGGAACTCCGCCGGGATGCCTTGCCCGAAATCCTGCACCTCCAGCACCAGCCGGTCACCGTGGCGCTGCAGGCGCACGACGACATGTCCGCCTTCGGGCGAGAACTTGATGGCGTTCGTCATCAGGTTCCAGAAGATCTGCTGGAAGCGCGCAGGGTCCAGCCACGCCGATGCATGCGCGCCGCCGACGTCGGCGTCGACGCGCAGCTTCCTCTCGTCGATGCTGCCCGCCAGCGCCTCGATGGAACTGGTGACCAGTTCCGCCGGGTCGGTCCATTCGCGGGCGAGCCGCAGCTTGCCCGAGTTGATGCGGGAGACATCGAGGATGTCCGAGATGATGCGCGCCTGCGTCTTGACGTTGCGCTCGATCGCGTCGAGCCCCTTGGCCGCCTCCGGCGTCGCGCCGCGCCGCTTGAGGATGTGCACCCAGCCGATGATGGCGTTGAGCGGCGTGCGCAGCTCGTGCGAGAGCACGGCGATGAAATCGTCCTTGGTGCGGCTGTGCCGCTCCGCTTCCTGGCGCGCCACCTGCTCGCGCTCGAGCACCTCGCGCCTGCGCCCTTCCAGCTCGTGGCGCTCGGAGACGTCGATCGCGATGGCGATGCGCACGCCCGGCTCGACGTGCGAGGACACGCTCCACTCCAGCTGGACGGGCCGGCCGCTCGCATGCAGCAGGGGAAATTCGCCGCGCCACGGAGCGCGCTGCTCCGCGGGCGTCGCCAGGTGGGCCGCCACCTGCTGCCGCCAGTCGGGCGGCGCGAGATCGCTCACCGGGTGGCCGACCAGCGCCTCGTGCGGGCGGCCGAGGATGCGCAGCATGGCGGGATTCGCATCGGCGAAGCGGCCCTGCTCGTCGATCAGCGCGATGCCGCTCTGTGCCTGGTCGTAGATCGCCCGGAAGCGCTGCTCGCTGCGGCGCAGGCCCTCCTCCGCGGTGCGCGCGCGGATCAGCGCCTGCAGCGTGGCTATCAGCACCGCGGGCTCGACCGGGTGCACCATGTAGCCGTCGGCGCCCGCGTTCAGGCCGGTCACGCGGTCCTCGTCACGCACGTACGCGGCCGACAGGTGCACCACCGGCAGGGCCGCCGTGGCGGGATTCGCACGGATCGCCCGGCACACCTGGAAGCCGTCGATGTCGGGCAGGTGCACGTCGAGCACCACGGCGGAGACGCCGCGCGCGGCCATGTCCAGCGCTTCCGCACCGGTGCCGGCCTCGGCCGTGCGGAAGCCGGCAGCCCGGATCACACGCGCCGTGGAATAGCGCGTGGCCGGGTTGTCGTCGACCACCAGCACCGTGTGCAGCGAGCGGTCGATCGTCGCGTGGATGACCTCGGCGCCGATCATTCGGACTTCGCACCCTCCAGTTGCACCGGGATGGTGACGGTAAACACCGAGCCCTGGCCCGGCTCGCTCTGCACGTCGACGGAGCCACCGAGCAGCTCCGCGAGCTTCTTGCTCAGCGACAGGCCGAGGCCGGTTCCGCGCAGGCGCTGCTGCAGGGGCGAGCGCACCTGGGCGAAATCCTCGAACAGGGTGCGCAGGTGCTCGGGCGCGATGCCGATGCCCGTGTCGGCCACCGAGAAAGTGACGCTGCCTTCGCCTTCCATGCGGACGCTCACCCGCACCTCGCCGCGCGGCGTGAACTTCAGCGCGTTGGAGATGAAGTTGCGCAGGATCTGCGACAGCTTGCGGTCGTCGGTGTACAGCTTGGGCACGCCGTGGGGCTCCTCGAACACGAGGTTCACCGCGGGATTGGTCAGCACCGGCTTGAACATGCCGCGCAGGGCCGAGAACAGGTCGACCATCTCGAACCAGGCCGGCGAGATCTCTACGCGCCCCGCCTCCACCTTCGCCAGGTCCAGCAGGTCGTCGACCATTTCCGCGAACTCCGCCGCATTGTCCTGGATGAAGTTGACCTGCTTTTCCTGCTCCTCGGTGAGCGGGCCGTCCACGCGATCGAGCAGCAGCCGCGTGAGGCTGCGGATCGAGTTGATCGGCGTGCGGAACTCGTGGCTCATGTACGCGAGGAAGCGGCTCTTGAGTTCCGTGGCCTGGCGCAGATGCTCGGCCTGCGCATCGAGTTCGGCATAGAGGGCCAGCACGCCGCGGTTGGTCTCCTCGAGTTCGGAGCGCAGGTCCTGCGCCTCGCGCCGGCTCGCGGCGAGTTCGGCGGCGAGTCCCTGGGGTTCCTGTTCCTGGTCGGAAGCCATGTCAATCCTTGCGGCGCAAGACCGCGGCCGTCGCGTCGTCGCGACCCCGGCAATGGTCTCGCACGATCAGCCCCGCGGCAAGGGCCGGATCGCGGCCCAGCACCGGCACGAGCAGCTCGGGCTTCCACCGCGTCTCGATGCCGTCGGTGCAGACAATGAGAAGCGCGTGCGCCGGCCAGGGGGTGGTGGTTTCTTCGGGCGAGCGGATGGTGATGCCGGCGGTACCGTGCTGGCCCAGGATGCTGCGGTCGGAAATGCCCGAGACCAGCCGACCCACGACATTGCCGGCGCCGGCGCTGCGGATGGTGCCGGTCGCCGCATTCGCCTGCGCCACCATCACGGCGGCGCCGCGCGTGGACCGCAGGCGGGCATGGGCGTGCTGCAGCAGGTCCCGCGGGGAGGCCAGCGGCTCTTCGGCGAAGGCGTCGAGCGCGGCGCGCGCTGCCTCGGCCGCGTCGGGCCCGTGGCCCAGGCCGTCGGCCACCATCACGGCGGCGCGATCGCCCTCCACCGCGAAGGCCCAGCCATCCCCGCAGACCGTCTCGCCCGGGGCGGCCAGCGAGACGGCGCCCGTGCAGATGGCGGAATCAGAACTTGCGGAAGCGGCCGCGCCGCGCACCTGCGCCACGATGACGGTGCCCGCGCCGGGGCTGGAATGCAGGTCGAAGTGCTGTGCCAGGCGACGCACCGCCCCCAGGCCGGTGCCCGAAGTGCCCGCCGTGGAGAAGCCGTCGCGCAACGAACGCTCGACGTCCGCGATGCCGGGGCCCTCGTCGATGGCGAGCACTTCCACCTCGCCCCGTGCCGGCCGGGCCGTCAGGAGCAGCCGCCCCTGGCGCGCGTGCTTGACGAGGTTGGTGGCGAGTTCGGTGACGATGATCGCCAGGCGGCCGGCTTCGACTTCGTCGAGCGCGCAATCCGCGGCCAGCAGCGCCGCATGGCGCCGTGCCTCGCCCACGCGGCTCGGGTCTTCCATGGGGAAGGCCGCGTGGAAGCCGCCGAAGATCATTTCCACCGGGTGATGCTCACGCGGGTGCCCTGCCCGGGGGCGGACTGCAGCTCGAACTCCTGCACCAGCCGCTTGCTGCCGGGCAGGCCCAGGCCCATGCCGCCGCCAGACGTCCAGCCGTCGGTGAGGGCCAGCTTCGTGTCGGCAATGCCCGGGCCTTCGTCTTCGAAGTGCAGGCGCAGCCCGCGCCGCAGCCCCTCGTCGAGCAGTTCCCAGCGCATCTGGCCACCCCCGCCGTGCACGACGGTGTTGCGCGAGAGCTCGCTCGCGGCCGTGATCATCTTGGTCTGGTCGACCAGGGAGAACTTCAGGAGCTGTGTGAGCGCGCGCACCTTCTGCCGGCTGGCCACGATGTCTTCCTCGGTGCGCAGCGGCAGCGTTCCGGTGTTGTCTTCAACGGCCAAGGGAGCGCTCCTTGCGACCTTGCGCGAGGAGCTCCATGCCGCGCTCCACGTTCAGCGCGGTTCGCACGCCCTCGAGCGAGAGGCCCAGCTCCACCAGCGTGATGGCCACGGCGGGCTGCATGCCGACCACGACGGTGGTGGCATCGAGGATGCGCGAGATGCCGGAGATGCTGGCCAGCATGCGGCCGACGAACGAATCGACGATCTCCAGCGCGGAGATGTCGATCAGCACGCCCTTGGCGCCGGTGGCGGCGATCTTGTTGGCAAGGTCGTCCTGGAGCGCCAGTGCCATCTGGTCCTGCATGTCCAGCTGGATGGTGACCAGCAGCGTGGACCCCATCTGCAGGATCGGAATGCGGTACATCGCCCGCGCCCTACTTCGCGCGCGTGATGACGAGGCCCTGCTGCTCCAGGGCGAGCGCCAGCGCGTCGGAGAGGCTCGCCTTGGACGCGATGCCCTGCAGGTCGATGCCCAGGTGCACGATGGTCTGCGCGATCTGCGGGCGGATGCCGCTGATGATGCACTCGGCGCCCATCAGGCGGATCGCGCTGACGGTCTTGAGCAGGTGCTGCGCCACCAGCGTGTCGACGGTGGGCACGCCGGTGATGTCGATGATGGCCAGGCGCGAGCCGGTCTCCACGATGCGCTCCAGCAGCGTTTCCATCACCATCTGCGTGCGCGCGGAGTCGAGCGTGCCGATCATGGGCACGGCCAGCACGCCGTCGAACAGCTTGATCACCGGCGTGGAGAGCTCCAGCAGGTCCTGCTGCTGGCGCTTGATGATCTCCTCGCGGGTGTGCTGGTAGGTCACGACGGTCCATTGCGCCATGCTGTCCACCAGCGTGGACACGGCCCACACCACGGCCATCTGGCGCTCGGCGTCCGTCCCGAAGGCCGCCTGGATGCACTTGAACAGCGGGCGCTTGAACGCCAGCACGAACACGCTGGTGTCGCCGGCGGACTGGCCCTGCGCCGCGCGGGAGCGCGACAGGCTTTCCAGCGCCTCGCGCAGGGGAGCCCAGGCCGGCGCCTGGAAGTTGCCGGGTTCGCCGCCTGCCTGCAGCGACTGGCGCACGGCGCGCAGCAGGTCATCCGCCTCGCTGCGCATCGCACGGCGGCCGGCATCGGTGATGCGCGTCGATGCAGAGCCGGCCTCGGCGAGCCATTCCGTCAGGATCTGTTCTTCGTTGGCGCCCAGCAACTGGAGCACCGCCTCGGTTTCTTTGGACATTCTGGAGGTGCCCGCGTGGGGAAAAAAGGGAGGGCCATTATGGGTCTGCGGCTGAGCTGCCGCGTGTAGGAAAAGGCCGACAACCCCGGCTCAACCGAGCAAACCGGGAAGTTCCGCCATGTCCGTGAAGATCACCGAGGCGCCTGCGGCGCGCAGGGCCGACGGCGCGTCGTGCCCGGCCTCCGGCGGGCTGTAGCCGTACACCACCGCCCCCGCGGCCACGCCGGCCGTCGTGCCCGTGACGGTGTCCTCGATCACCACGCAGCGGTCCGCACTGACACCGAGCGGCGCCATGGCGGCGAGGTACACGTCGGGCGCGGGCTTCGTGCGCGGCATCTCGTGGCCGCTGAATACGCGCCCTTCGAAATAAGGCAGCAGCCCGCACTTCGCCAGCTGCATCTCCACCTTCCAGCGGTCGGCCCCCGAGCAGCACGCGATGCGGCCCCGATAGAGCTCGCTGATGCGCGCCACGGCATCCACGGCGTTGCGGATGGGACCCACGCCGGCAATGAGCCGCTCGTTGCGGCGCTCGCGGAACTGCACCAGCCACTCCTCGGTGAGCGGGCGGCCCGTGTGCGCCTCGATCACGGCGCGCTCGTCCTTCACGGCCTTGCCGAGGAACAGGCGCATGCACTCCTGGGGGCTGAGCTTCCAGCCGAGGTCCTCCAGCATCTCGCGCAGCACGCCATTGGTGATGCCCTCGCTGTCCACCAGCACGCCGTCGCAGTCGAACAGCACCGCATCGAACGGGCCCGTCATCGCATGTCTCCATCCACGTAATACCATCGGCCATCCTCGCACACGAAGCGGCTGCGCTCGTGCAGGCGCTGGCCGCGTCCGCCCAGCCGCGAGCGGGCGATGAATTCCACCTCGGCGTGGCTGGAATCCAGCTGGCGCTCGTCGCGCACCTCCAGGCCCAGCCACTTCAGGCCCGGTTCGAAGCCGATCTCCGGCGGCCGCGTGCTCGGGTGCCACGTGGCCAGCAGGTAGCCGGCGTCCTCCAGCACGAAGGCGCAGTACCGCGAGCGCATCAGGCTCCCGGCGTCGGGAGCTGGCGTCGCCTCCAACTCCGAAAGGAAGCGACCGCAGCAGCGCGCCAAGGACAGCGGCCGCCCACGCGCATCGTTGCGGCCGCAGTGGCACGGCCCGTCCGCCGGGACGCTCATGCGGGCTTCTTCGCCTTGCGCTGTTCCAGGGTCTCGGTGGGCGCGCCCTGCTTCACCCAGTCGGTGAAGCCGCCGTCGATGTGCGCCACGTTGCGCATGCCCATGTCCTGCAGCGTCTTCGCCGCCAGCGCGCTGCGCCAGCCGGCGCCGCAGAACAGCACGTACTCCTTGCCTTCGCCGGCGAACACCGGCTTGAAGTACGGCGACTCCGGGTCGACCCAGAACTCCAGCATGCCGCGCGGCGCGTGGAAGCTGCCCGGCACCGTGCCCTCGGCCTGCAGCTCGCGGACGTCGCGGATGTCCACGAGCTGCAGGTCCGCCTGGCCGAGGCGCTCGCGCACCTGCCCCACGCTGTAGGTCTTCACCTGCGCCATCGCCTCGTCGACGAGCGCGCGGTATCCCTTGGTGATCGTCATGTTCTTTGCTCCTGCGCGCGAGTCCTTGCGCGGCGGCTGGGGAATCGTATAGTGTGCGCGAAACGCATGGCCATCCCGGGCAACACTCCCACCAACGAACGCCTCCGGGTCGGCGGGCCGCAGCGCGTGGTGCTCGTGGTCCAGCCGGCGCCGCTGCTGCTGCGCATGGCGGAAATCGTCAGGTCGCTGCCGGCACTGCAGCTCGCCGGCACCTTCCGCACCGCGCAGGACGCGATCGACTGGCACATGTGGGACCGCGACGGCTACCACCTGGCTTTCGTCGACGTGGGGCTGCAGGAGGGAGACGCCCCGGAGGCCGTGCAGCGCCTGTTGTCGCAACGCCGGGCCGGCACGCTGGTGGCCGTGGTCGATCATCTCTGGCGTGAAGTGCGCGAGCGCTGCGCCGCGATGGGCGTGTACCACGTGCTCGAGAAAGGGGACCTCGTCGCCTTTCGCAGCTTCCTGCAGGATCGCGCGCGCTAGGCGCGAACAGCCGGCAGCACGCGCGCTCCGGGCCCCGGAGGCGCCGGCAGGTCGGCGCCCACCTTGCCGAGCCACAGCAGGAAGCGCCCGGTCTCCGCCTCGTCGAACACGGTGTCCGCACCCAGGGCATAGCAGTGTTCGCGCAGGTTCTCCGTGACGCAGCTGGCCAGCACGGCGACCACGCCGCCATAGTTCTTCTGGCGGGCGCGTTTCACCACGTTCGTTCCGCTGCCCTCGTCGAGCACCAGGTCGATGATGGCCAGGTCCCACTCGTCGCCGTGGCTTGCCAGCCAGCGTTCGGCCTCCTGTTCGGTGCAGGCCGTGCCTACCACCTGGAAGTCGCCGGTGGAGGAGAACAGGTCGACGAGCAGCCCGCGCATGCGCGAAAGGTCTTCGGCGAGGAATACCCGCTGCTTCATCTGGTTCTCCGGATGGGGATGCGCGGAGTTTCGCACAGGAGCTGGCGGGCCGCCTGACGCAGGCCCCTGGGAGTCTGCGCGGCGCAGCCTCCTAGGCCAGCGCGCGCTGGATCAGGATCTTCTGCACGTCCGACGTGCCCTCGTAGATCTGGCACACGCGCACGTCGCGCCAGATGCGCTCCACGGGGAAGTCGCTCACATAGCCGTAGCCGCCCAGCGTCTGGATCGCGGCGCTGCACACCTGCTCGGCCATCTCGCTGGCGAACAGCTTGGCCATGGCCGCTTCCTTCAGGCACGGACGTCCCGCGTCGCGCAGGGCGGCCGCATGCCAGATCAGCTGGCGGGCGGCTTCGAGCTGCGTGGCGCAGTCGGCGAGGCGGAAGCCCACCGCCTGGTGGTTGAAGATGGCGGTGCCGAAGCTCTCGCGCTCCTTGGCATATTGCAGCGCGACCTCGAAGGCGCTGCGCGCCATCCCCAGGCTCTGCGCCGCGATGCCGATGCGGCCGCCTTCGAGCGAAGACAGCGCGATCTTGTAGCCCTCGCCCTCCTCGCCGATGAGGTTGGCCGCGGGGATGCGGCAATCCTCGAAGCGGATCTGCGCGGTGTCGCTGGAGTGCTGGCCCACTTTCTCCTCCAGACGCGCGACGACGTAGCCGGGCGTGTCGGTGGGAACCAGGAAGGCGCTCATGCCGCGCTTGCCGGCGCCCTTGTCGGTGACGGCGATCACGATGGCGAGCTGGCCGTTCTGCCCGCTGGTAATGAACTGCTTGACGCCGTTGATCACGTAGTCGCCTCCATCGCGCGTGGCGGTGGTGCGCAGGGCCGAGGCGTCGCTGCCCACGTGCGGCTCGGTGAGGCAGAACACACCGAGCAATTCGCCCTGGGCGAGTCGGGTGAGCCACTGGCGCTTCTGCGCCTCGCTGCCATAGCGCATGAGGATGGCGTTGACCGGGCAGTTGGTGACGCTGATCGCGGTGCTGGTGCCACCGTCGCCGGCCGCGATCTCCTCCAGCACCAGGGCGAGCGTGACGTAGTCCAGCCCCGCCCCGCCGTATTCCTCGGGCACGCAGATGCCGTAGGCCCCCAGCGCGGCGAGCCCGCGGTGCGCCTCGCGCGGGAAGGTGCGCTCGCGGTCCCAGCGCGCGGCATGGGGCCAGAGCTGCTCGCGCGCGAAATCGCGCACGGCGTCGCGGATCATTTCCTGGTCGGGGTTCAGCAGCATGGAGGAGGATTACCAGCCCTTGAAGGGCTGGCCGTTGTAGTCGAGGAATTGCACGTGGCGCCTGTGCTGCGCGGCGGCGATGGTGTGGCGCATCCACTCGACGCTGGCGCCGACCTCCAGCGGCGCGTCGGCGCCGCCCATGTCGGTCTTCACCCAGCCCGGGCTGATGGCGACGAAAGTGGCCCGAGGGTAGTCGGGCTGCGCCGCGGCGACGGCCATGTTGAGCGCGGCCTTGCTCACGCGGTACACCCAGCCGTAGCTGCTGTCCACGCCGGCGATATGACCCATCTCGCTGGTGATGAAGACGAACTTGCCACCGGCCGCCTCCACCATCGGCGCCACCTGCGGGATGGCCTGCATGGCCCCCAGCACGTTGGTGTGCATCGCGCGGTCGAACTCTTCGCGCGAGGGAGGTTCGGTCGCGCCGCCGCGCGTATAGACCCCCGCCACGTACAGCGCCACGTCGATCTTCTCGCCATCGAGCTGCCAGCCGAGGCCGCTGATGCTGGCGGGATCGGTGACGTCGAGCTTCAACGCCTTCGCGCCCAGTGCCTCGATGCGCTGCAGGCCGGCGGCGTCGCGGGCCGTGGCGATCACGGAGGCACCCGCCGCGCGGTATTGGCGGACGAATTCGAGGCCGATGCCGCGGGAGGCGCCCAGGACGATGATGTTCATGGCGGTTGGATGAAAGGGGCGCAAGCTGGGGTCCGCTGCGGGGAACCCAGCCTACATTCCGGGACCGGTGCGGGCCCGTAGGCTGGGTTCGCCGCAGGCGACCCCAGCGGAATTCACACGAGCTCGATCGCCACCGCCGTGCCTTCGCCGCCGCCGATGCACAGCGTGGCGATGCCGCGCTTGCCGCCGCGCGCCTGCAGCGCGTGGATCAGCGTGACCATGATGCGCGCGCCGGATGCGCCGATCGGATGGCCCAGTGCGCAGGCGCCCCCGTTGACGTTGACGATGTCGTGTTTCACGCCGAGCTCCGCCATCAGGGCCATCGGCACGACGGCGAAGGCCTCGTTCACTTCCCAGAGATCCACGTCGGCGACCTTCCATCCGGTCTTCGCCAGCAGCTTCTGCGTGGCGCCGACGGGCGCCGTGGTGAACCACTCGGGTTCCTGCGCGTGCGTGGCATGGCCGACGATGCGCGCCAGCGGCTTCACGCCCAGGCGCCTGGCCGTGCTCTCCGTCATCATCACGAGCGCGGCGGCGCCGTCGTTGATGCTCGAGCTGGAAGCGGCGGTGATGGTGCCGTCCTTCTTGAAGGCGGGCTTGAGTTGCGGGATCTTGTCCAGCTTCACCTTGCCCGGGCCTTCGTCGATGCTGATCACGCTCTCGCCGGCGCGCGTCTTCACGGTCACCGGCGTGATCTCGGCGGCGAAGGCACCCGACTCGGTCGCCTTCTTCGCCCGCTGCACCGATGCGGTGGCGAAGGCGTCCTGGGCCTCGCGCGAGAACTTGTATTTCGCCGCGCAGTCCTCGCCGAAGGTCCCCATGGAGCGGCCCGCTTCGTACGCGTCCTCCAGGCCGTCGAGCATCATGTGGTCGTACACCTTGTCGTGGCCCATGCGATAGCCGCCGCGGCCCTTGAGCAGGAGGTAAGGCGCGTTGGTCATGCTCTCCATGCCGCCCGCGACCATGATCTCGTGGGTGCCGGCCAGCAGCATGTCGTGCGCGAACATCGCGGCCTTCATGCCGGAGCCGCACATCTTCGACAGCGTGACGGCGCCCGCGGACTTGGGCAGCCCACCCTTGAACGCGGCCTGCCGCGCGGGCGCCTGGCCCTGGCCCGCCATGAGGCAGTTGCCGAACAGCACTTCGCCGACCGCGTCGGCCGAGATGCCGGCGCGCTCGACGGCGGCGCGGATGGCTGCGCCGCCGAGGTCGTGCGCGGCCAGGGTGGAGAAGTCGCCCTGGAAGCCTCCCATGGGGGTGCGCGCGGCGCCGGCGATGACGATGGATTCAGCCATGGTGTTCACTCCTTAGTACGTGGTCTGGATGGTGATGGGTCCGCGCTCTTCCTCGGCGATGCGGCGGATGTATTCCTGGAACTCGGGGTCCTCGCCGCGCAGCAGCGCTGGCAGGACGTTGTGGAAATCCTCGCGGCGGCACCACTCGCGCATGTAGTCGTCCC
Organism: Comamonadaceae bacterium; assembly: GCA_004144865.1. GTDB lineage: Bacteria > Pseudomonadota > Gammaproteobacteria > Burkholderiales > Burkholderiaceae_C > Ramlibacter. Next base: position 4,505 of record SEAY01000010.1, on the reverse strand, counting down.
AGCTGTTCCAGCGCCGCGCCTCCGTCTCGCCCATGTCGGTCTTGTAGGCGACCAGGTAGGCCCGCTCGAACAGCGAAATCAGCATATCGAAGATCACCAGCATGCGCTCGCGCTGCTCGGCCGTGGGGTTTTCCAGCGGTTCGTTGCTGCGCAGTTGCAGGTCGGGGTGCACGAGCACCACCTTGAGGAAATCGTTGTACGCGTCGGAGAGCTGCTGGTACTGCGCCTCCTCCTCGTTGTCGCGTTCCTTGCGCTGCTCCCAGGCGAAGAACACGATCGCCACCGGCAGGCCCAGCGCGGTGACGATGTAGCTGGCGAGCTCCCAGGCATCACGCATGCTGCACCTGGGGGACCGGGGCGTCGTGCGCCTGCTGGCGGCGCGCGAAACGCTTCTCGCGGTCGTACGGGAACACGTCGTGCACGTGGCCGGCGAGGATGCGCTCCTTGTGGCCCTGCCAGAAGGCGGGGTCCAGCAGGTCGGCGTGGTGCTTCATGAACACCTCGCGCACCGCGGGATTGCCCAGGAGGAAGGGCTCGAACGTCTCCGGGAACACGTCGCGCGGGCCGACCCGGTACCAGACTTCGCCGGACATCTCCTCCTCCTCGGTGCGCGGCAGCGGCACCTGGCGGAAGTTGCAGTCGGTGAGGTACTCGATTTCGTCGTAGTCGTAGAACACGACCTTGCCGTTGCGCGTGACGCCGAAGTTCTTCCACAGCATGTCGCCGGGGAAGATGTTGGCGGCCACCAGGTCCTTGATGGCATTGCCGTACTCCAGCACCGCGCGCTCCACCTGGGCGGGTTCGCCGGCATCGAAGGCTTCCTGCAGGTAGATGTTCAGCGGGATCATGCGGCGTTCGATGTAGAGGTGCTTGATCACCACCTCCTCGTGGCCGTCACCGTCGCGGTCGCCGATCTCCAGCTGGCTGGGGGCGAACTTGCGGATCTCCTCGATCAGTTCGTCCTCGAAGCGCTCCCGCGCGAAGGCCACCTCGCTGTACTCCAGCGTGTCCGCCATGCGGCCGACGCGATCGTGCTGCTTGACCAGCAGGTACTTGCCCTGGATCTGCTCGCGCGTGGTGTCCTTCTGCGGCGGGTAGAGGTCCTTGATCACCTTGAACACGTAGGGAAAGGACGGCAGGTCGAACACCAGCATCACCATGCCCTTGATGCCGGGGGCGATGCGGAACTTGTCGCTGGAGTGCTTCAGGTGGTAGAGGAAGTCGCGGTAGAACAGCGTCTTGCCCTGCTTCGCGAGGCCGAGCGCGCTGTAGATCTCGCCGCGAGGCTTGCGCGGCATGAGCGAGCGCAGGAACTGCACGTAGGCGGACGGGATGCCCATGTCCACCATGAAGTAGGCGCGGGCGAAGGAGAACAGCATCTGCAGCTCGTCCTCGCCGAACAGGCAGGCGTCGATGACCAGCTTGCCCTGCCGGTCGTGCAGGATGGGCAGCGCGAAGGGCAGCTCGGAAAAGCCGTTGATGATCTTGCCGACCACGTAGGCGCCCTTATTGCGGAAGAACAGCGACGAGAGCACCTGGACCTGGAAGTTGGCGCGCAGCTTCACGTGGTGCAGGCGCGCGCCTATCGCCTCGACGACCAGCCCCGCATCCCGCTCCAGGTCCTCGAAGGGACGCTGCAGCCGGAAGTTGTCGACGATGCGCACCACGTTCTCCTGCAGCGTCTCGCGCGTGGGGTAGTAGCTGCGGTAGGTGGCGGTGGCCGACGGCTCGTCGTTCTCGATGTACTCCGTGCTGACCGCGGGGCGCACGAAGATGAAGTCGTTGTGGAAGTAGGTGCGGTGCAGGATCTTGGTGGTGACCGAGTTGAAGAAGGTCTCCGCCAGCTCCGGCTGGTGGTGGTCGATCAGCAGGCCGATGTAGTGCAGCTTCACCTGGTGCCACACGTCCATGGTCTGCTCGCCGGCCTTGAACTCCTTCTCGAGGCGCTGCACCGCCTCCTTCACCCGCAGGTCGTAGAACTCGATGCGCTCGCGCTGGGCGCGCTGCTGCGCGTGCCAGTCCGCCGTCTCGAAACGGTGCTTGGCGCGCGCGGACTCGGACCGGAACAGCCGGTAATGCCGGTTGAAGCCGTCGAGCATCGCCTTGGCGATGTCGTAGGCAAGCGGCGAGTCCAGGCGCTGGGGGAACATCGTCAGTACTTGGCCATCACGGCCTCGACGGCAGCCCGGTAGGTGGTCTCGATGGATTCGGTGCTGGTCACCGTCATGCCCAGGTCCTGCAGCAGTCCGTCGTGGACGCCGAACGCCCAGCCATGGACGCTGACCTTCTGGTTCTTGGCCCACGCGTCGACCATCACGGTGCTGACGCAGAGGTTCACGACCTGCTCGATGACGTTCAGGTCCACCAGCGCGTCGGCACGCTTGTCCGGCGCCATGTTGTCGAGGAGGCCGCGGTGCCGGTCGCGCACGTCCTGGATGTGGCGAATCCAGTTGTCGGCCAGCCCGATGCGCTGGCCATGCAGCGCCGTGAGCACGCCCCCGCAGCCGTAGTGGCCCACCACCATGATGTGCTCCACCTTCAGCATCTCCACCGCGAACTGCACGGTGGACAGCGCGTTGAGGTCCGAGTGCACCACGACGTTGGCCACGTTGCGGTGGACGAACACCTCGCCCGGCTCGAGTCCCGTGATCTGGTTCGCGGGCACGCGGCTGTCGGAGCAGCCGATCCACATGAACTTGGGCTTCTGCTGCTTCGTCAGCGCGGAGAAGAAGCCGGGACGGGTGCGCTCCATCTCCGCGGCCCAGGCGCGGTTGTGGGTGAAAAGGTCCTGGATGTTCGGCATGCGCTTATTGTGCGGTTTTCGCCATCGTCACATCGTCTCGGCGAACAGCTCGCGTCCGATCAGCATGCGGCGGATCTCGCTGGTGCCGGCGCCGATCTCGTACAGCTTGGCGTCGCGCCACAGGCGACCGAGCGGGTACTCGTTGATGTAGCCGTTCCCGCCGAAGATCTGGATCCCCTCGCCCGCCATCCAGGTGGCCTTCTCGGCGCAGTACAGGATCACGGAGGCGCAGTCCTTGCGCACCTGGCGCACGTGCTCGCTGCCCAGCATGTCGAGGTTCTTGCCCACCGTGTAGCAGTAGGCGCGCGCCGCCTGCAGGATGGTGTACATGTCCGCGACCTTGCCCTGGATGAGCTGGAACTCGCCGATGCTCTGGCCGAACTGCTTGCGGTCGTGGATGTACGGAACGACGTTGTCCATCACGGACTGCATGATCCCGATCGGGCCCGCGGCCAGCACCGCACGCTCGTAGTCGAGGCCGCTCATCAGCACCTTGGCGCCGCCATTGAGGTTGCCCAGCACGTTTTCGGCCGGCACTTCCACGTCCTGGAACACGAGCTCGCCGGTGTGGCTGCCGCGCATGCCGAGCTTGTCGAGCTTCTGCGCGATGGAGAAGCCCTTCATGCCCTTCTCGATCAGGAAGGCCGTGACGCCGCGCGCGCCGAGCTCCGGCTCGGTCTTGGCGTACACGACCAGCGTGTCGGCGTCGGGGCCGTTGGTGATCCAGAACTTGTTGCCGTTCAGGACGTAGTAGCCGCCCTTGTCCTCGGCCTTCAGCTTCATGGAGATCACGTCGCTGCCGGCGCCGGACTCGCTCATCGCCAGCGCGCCGACGTGCTCGCCGGAAATCAGCTTGGGCAGGTACTTCTTCTTCTGCGCCTCGCTGCCATTGCGCTTGATCTGGTTGACGCACAGGTTGCTGTGCGCGCCGTAGGAGAGGCCCACCGACGCCGAGGCGCGGGAGATCTCCTCCATCGCGATCATGTGCGCGAGGTAGCCCATGTTGGCGCCGCCGTACTCCTCGGGTACGGTGATGCCCAGGACGCCGAGCTCGCCCATCTTGCGCCACAGGTCCATGGGGAACTGGTCGCTGCGGTCGATCTCCGCGGCGCGCGGGGCGATCTCCGCCTGCGCGAAGGCCTGCACGCTGTCGCGCAGCGCCTCGAGGTCCTCGCCGAGGCCGAAGTTCAGGCCGGGTAGCTGCATGGTGTCTCCTTCAGTGCTTGATGTCCTGGCGGCCGGTGATCGTCATGAGCGTCGCGCCCATGGTGGCCACCAGCTTCTCGCGTCCCTCGTGCAGGGCGATGCAACGCCCCTCGGTGACGGTGATGGTGCGGCCGGGCTTGATCACCACGCCTTCCATGCGGAAGCGCTCGCCCTGGGCGGGCGCCAGCAGGTTGATCTTGAATTCGATGGTCAGCACGCCGGCGTCGGCCGGCATCAGCGTGGATGCGGCGTAGCCGCAGGCCGAATCGAGCGCCGCGGCCAGCATGCCGGCGTGGACGAAACCGTGCTGCTGGGTGACCGCCTTGTTCCAGGGCAGCTCGATCACCACGCGGCCCGGCGCGATGTCCGCCAGCATGGCGCCTATCGTCTGCATCGCGCCCTGCTGCGCGAAACTGGCGCGGACGCGCTCCGTGTAGCCGGGGTCCTGCGGTTCGAAGCGCGGTGCGTCCATGGCGGCGTGCGTTGACGTTTACGT
>SEAY01000098.1 GCA_004144865.1 Comamonadaceae bacterium | reverse complement strand
GCACGTTCACGGTGGTCAGCTGCTTGGGGTCGACGCCGCAGGCCTTGAGCACCTGCACGGCGCGGCCCGAGAAGCCGCACATGGGGAAGGACGCATTGCCCTTCATGAAGAGCACGACGTCGTTCTTCTTGACGAGGTCGTCGATCCGTTGCTGCACGTCGCTCATGGCCTGGTTCTCCTGGGGCGGGACTGCCCGTAACGTTGTGGTGGATTATCCCAGTTCAAGCCGGCGGCCGCCGGAGCAGCGGGCGATGCCCGCCAGGTCGCAGCGGCTCGCCGGTTCCGCGAAGCCCGCGGCGGCCAGCAGGCCGCGCACCGCCTCCGCCTGGTCCCAGCCGTGCTCCAGCATCAGCCAGCCGCCGGGCCGCAGGTGCGCCGGCGCGGCATTCGCGATCGCGCGCAGGTCGTCCAGCCCGTCGGGGCCCGCCACCAGGGCCTCGCGCGGTTCGTGGCGCAGGCTGGCCAGGTGGCCATCGTCGCTGCGGATGTAGGGCGGGTTGCTGGCGATGAGATCGTAGGTCCCGGCCCCGTCCAGCCAGCTCGCTTGCCGGAACCGCACGGGCAACCCGAGCCGGCGGGCGTTCGCCTGGGCGACCTCCAGCGCTTCGGCACTGCGGTCCACCGCCTCCACCTGCGCATCGCGCCGCGCATGCTGGATGGCCAGCGCGATCGCGCCGCTGCCGGTGCCGAGATCCAGCACGCGCGGCGCGGGCATGTCCCGCAGCAGCTCCAGCGCCCACTCGACGATCGTCTCGGTGTCCGGACGCGGCACCAGCACGCGCGCATCCACGGCGAGCGGCAGCCCGAAGAATTCCTTGCGGCCGGTGAGATAGGCCACGGGTTCGTCGTCCAGCCTGCGGCGGCACAGCGCCCGGAACTTCTCTTCGGCCTGCGCACCCAGCGCGTCGTCGTCGTGCGCCAGCAGCCACGCGCGGTCGCCCTCGCGCCCGAGCACGTGCAGCAGCAACAGCTGCGCGTCGATGCGCGCGACGCCCAGCGCCGCGGCCTGCGCCAGCGCTTCGCGCAGCGTCATGCGCGCGCCGCCCCCATGCCGATCTCCAGCTCCTCCAGCTGCTCGGCGCGGCGCGCCAGCAGCAGCGCGGCGACCACTTCGTCGAGATCGCCTTCCATGATCGCCCCCAGCTTGTACAGCGTGAGGTTGATGCGGTGGTCCGTCATGCGGCCCTGCGGGAAGTTGTAGGTGCGGATGCGGTCCGAGCGGTCGCCGCTGCCGATCAGGCCCTTGCGGGTGGCGGCTTCCTTCGCGGCGCGCTCGGAGCGCTCCTTTTCGTGGATGCGCGCGGCCAGCACCTGCAGCGCCTTGGCCTTGTTGCGGTGCTGCGAGCGGTCGTCCTGGCACTCGGCGACGATGCCGGTCGGGATGTGCGTGACGCGCACGGCCGAATCGGTCTTGTTCACGTGCTGGCCGCCCGCGCCCGAAGCGCGGTACGTGTCGATGCGCAGGTCGGACGGATTGATCTGCACCGCGGCGGCTTCGTCCGGCTCGGGCAGCGCCGCCACCGTGCAGGCGCTGGTGTGGATGCGGCCCTGGTTTTCGGTGGCGGGCACGCGCTGCACGCGGTGGCCGCCCGACTCGAAGCGCAGCTTGCCGTAGACGCCATCGCCCACCACGCGGATCACCACTTCCTTGTAGCCGCCGACCTCGCCTTCGCTTTCGCTCACGATTTCGCTGCGCCAGCCCTGGCGCTCGGCATAGCGGGTGTACATGCGCAGCAAGTCGCCGGCGAACAGCGCCGACTCGTCGCCGCCCGTGCCGGCGCGGATTTCCACGAAGCAGTTGCGTGCGTCGTCGGGATCCTTCGGCAGCAGCAGCGTCTGCAGCTCGGTCTCCAGCGCGGGCAGTTCCTCGTCGAGGGCCGCGATCTCCTCGCGCGCCATCTCCGCCATCTCGGCGTCCTCCATCATCTCGCGCGCCTGCGCGAGGTCGCCTTCGCGCTGCAGGAAGCGCTGGTAGACGCCGTTGATCTCGCTCACCTCCGCGTGCTCGCGGGTGAGGGCGCGATAGCGCTCGATGTCGTTCACCACCTCGGGCTGCGAGAGGTGGAAGTCGAGTTCCTGCAGGCGGACCGGGAAGCGCTCGAGTTGCTGGCGGAGGAAGGGTTTCACGGGAGGAAGGGAAGGGCTGTCATTGCGGACTCGATCCGCAATCCATCCCGGCGGTTCGAGGGGCGTGGAGGCCGGAGCCAGTCCGGCGCGACCGGGCGGCCGCTAACGCTCTTTGCGCAGGAAAAAGTGTTCGACCGCCTGGCTGGCGCGCTGGCGCGACTCGGCGTCGCCGCCGCGCAGTTCGGCCATCGCGCCGTGCAGCATCTTCTGGGTGAGGCCGCGGGAGAGGGCATCCAGCACCGCGTCGACGTCCTCGCCGCGGGCCAGCAGCTTGCGGGCGCGGGCGATCTCCGCGGCACGCCACTCGTCGGTCTGGCGATTGAGCTGCTGGATCAGCGGCACGGCATGGCGCTGGTCCATCCAGTGCACGAAGCTCTGCACGCCGGCGTCGATGATCGCCTCGGCCTGCGCCACGGCGGCCTGCCGGTTGGCATGGCCGGTCTGCACCACATGGGCGAGGTCGTCCACGGTGTACAGGTAAACGTCCTCGAGTTCCTTGACTTCGGGCTCGATGTCGCGCGGCACGGCGAGGTCGACCATGAACATGGGCCGGTGCTTGCGGGCCTTGAGCGCGCGCTCCACGGCGCCCAGCCCGATGATCGGCAGCTGGCTGGCGGTGGAGCTCACCACGATGTCGAATTCGTGCAGGCGCGACGCCAGGTCCGCCAGGCGCAGCACCTCGCCGCCGAAGCGGGTAGCGAGCTTCTCGCCGCGCTCCAGGGTGCGGTTGGCGATGGCGATGGATTTCGGGTTCTTCGCCGCGAAGTGGGTGGCGGCCAGCTCGATCATCTCGCCGGCGCCCACGAACAGCACGCGCACCTGCGTCAGGTCTTCGAACAGCTGCCCGGCCAGGCGCACGGCAGCGGCCGACATGCTGATGGAGTGCGCGCCGATCTCCGTGGAGGTGCGCACTTCCTTGGCCACCGCGAAGGAACGCTGGAACAGCTGGTTGAGCGTGGTGCCCAGCGCGCCGGCTTCGTCGGCCACGCGCACCGCGTCCTTCAACTGCCCCAGGATCTGCGCTTCGCCCAGCACCATGGAATCCAGCCCGCTGGCCACCCGGAAGGCGTGGCGGGCGGCGCCGGCGTCCTGCAGCAGGTACGAGTGGTTGCGCAGCAGCCCGGGGGCCACGCCGCCGGAGTGCGCCAGCCATTCGACCGTGGTGTCCATGTCGTGCTGCTGGCCCGCGCAATAGATCTCGGTGCGGTTGCAGGTGGAGAGGATCGCGGCTTCGGGTGCGCGGCCCAGGCGCTCTCCCACATTGGTGCGCAGCGACTGCAAGGTCGGGGCGATCTGGTCGAGGGCGAACGCGAACCGGCCCCGCAAATCGAGCGGTGCGGTCGTGTGGTTGATGCCCAGGGCCCAGACTGCCATGGGCCAGATTATAAAATTCGATTCATATCAAGCACTTACCCTGGCCAATTTCCAGTTGCGCCAGATCAACTGCCCCCGGCCTTGAACCTCCTCGACTTCCTCATCCACCTGCTGAGCTTCGCCGCTCCCGCCTTCGCCGTGGCGCTGCTGGTCACGCTCTCCGGACGGCTCATCCTGCCGGCCCCCACGACGTCCCGCCCCTGGTGGGTCCCCTTCCTGGCCAACTTCGTGGTGGGGCTCGCCATCCTGGGCGCGGGCCTGTGGTATTTCGGCCGCGACGGCAAGATGATGACCTATGCCGCGCTGGTCGTGGGGATCGCCACCAGCCAATGGGTGATGGCTCGCGCCTGGCGCACCTAGAATCCGCCGGGACCATGCTGTTCCTGCTGTCCCCCGCGAAAACGCTCGACTACACGTCCCCCGTCCCCGATGTCCCGCACACGCTGCCGGCCTTCCTGGACGATTCCGCCCGGCTGATCGAGGTGCTGCGCCGCAAGTCGCCGCAGGAGATCGCGACCTTGATGGACATCAGCGACCCGCTGGCGGCGCTGAATGCCGCCCGCTACGAGGCGTGGACGTCCAAGTTCACCGAACGCAATGCGCGCCAGGCCGTGCTGGCCTTCGATGGCGACGTCTACGACGGCCTGCAGGCCCGGCAGCTCGATCCCGGCGACCTGGCCTGGGCGCAGCAGCACCTGCGCATCCTCAGCGGCCTCTACGGCGTGCTGCGGCCGCTCGACTGGATGCAGCCCTACCGGCTGGAAATGGGCACCTCCCTGAAGGTGGGCGCGGCCGCCAACCTCTACCAGTATTGGGGCAGCCGCATCGCGGAGCACCTGAACGCCGAGCTGGCCGCCGACAAGACGCCGGTGATCGCCAATCTCGCCTCCCAGGAATACTTCAAGGCCGTCGACCGCAAGGCCCTCAAGGCGCGCGTCATCGACTGCGTGTTCGAGGAATGGAAGCCCGCGGGCTGGAAGATCGTGAGCTTTTCGGCCAAGAAGGCGCGCGGGCTCATGGCCCGCTACGCCATCATGAAGCGCATCGAAACGCCGCGCAAGCTGGAACAATTCAAGCTCGAGGGGTATGCTTTCGACCCCGCCGCTTCGCAACCGGAACGGCTTGTCTTCAGGCGCAGGACGGCACCATGAGCACCACTGAATCCCGCCAGCAGGCCACGCCCGAACTCCGCAAGTGGATCGTCGAGCAGGTGCAGGCGGGACACAGCGCCGACTCGGTGCGCCGGGCGATGCTGGCCTCGGGCTGGGTGGAGGAAGTGGCCGTGGAAGCCCTGGAAACCACGCTGCGCGGCCAGCACGAGGCGCAGGCGGCGCAGGAGCTCCCGCCGGGCGCGCCGGTGCCGGAGCCGAAGCTGGACGAATCGCCGCTCTACATCGACACCGGCGACCGGCGCGTGGCCGTGCTGCAGTCCATGCACAACCCGCGGGTCGTGGTCTTCGGCGACCTGCTTTCCGAAGAGGAGTGCGGCCAGCTGGTCGAGCTGGCGAAGCCGCGGATGGCCCGCTCGCTCACGGTCGGCACCCGGACCGTCGAGGAGGAATTGAACGACGTCCGCACCAGCAACGGAATGTTCTTTTTCCGCGGCGAGAACGAGCTGGTGCGCCGCATCGAGCAACGCATCGCGCGGCTGGTGAACTGGCCGGAGGAGAACGGCGAAGGGCTGCAGATCCTCCAATACGGCCCCGGCGCGGAATACCGGCCGCATTACGACTACTTCGATCCGGCCCTGCCCGGCACGCCCACCATCCTCAAGCGCGGCGGCCAGCGGGTCGGCACCCTGGTGATGTACCTGCGCGAGCCGGAAAAGGGCGGCGGGACCATCTTCCCCGACGTGCACCTGGAGGTGGCCCCCAAGCGGGGCAACGCCGTGTTCTTCAGCTACGACCGGGCGCATCCTTCCACCCGCACCCTGCACGGCGGCTCGCCGGTGCTGGCGGGCGAGAAGTGGATCGCCACCAAGTGGCTGCGCGAACGCCGCTACGAATAGGCCCGATGAAGGCCTCGCGAGCGAAGCGGCTGGTCCAGGCGCAGGATGCCAACATGAATACGACACAGGTGAAACAGCAGGTCACGCCCGAGCTGCGCAAGTGGATCGTGGATCAGGCGCAGGCCGGCCACGGCGCCGAGTCGGTGCTGGAGGCGATGCGCGCCTCCGGCTGGACCGAGGACGTGGCCGTCGAGGCGCTGGAGGCCACGCTGCGCCAGCACCTGGAAGGCCAGGCGGTGGCGCAGGGCCTGCCGGCCGCGGTGCCCGTGCCGGAGCCGAGGCTCGAGGAGTCGCCGCTCTACGTCGAGGCCGCTGGGCATCGCGTGGCGGTGCTGCAGGTCATGTACAACCCGCGCGTGGTGGTGTTCGGCGAGCTCCTGTCGGCCGAGGAATGCGAGCAGCTGATCGAACTGGCCAAGCCGCGGCTGGCGCGGTCGCTGACGGTGGCCACCAAGACGGGCGGCGAGGAAGTCAACGCCGACCGCACCAGCAACGGCATGTTCTTCCAGCGCGGCGAGAACGGGCTGGTGCAGCGGATCGAACGACGCATCGCGCAGCTGGTGAACTGGCCGGAGGAGAACGGAGAGGGGCTGCAGATCCTCCAGTACCGGCCGGGCGCGGAGTACAAGCCGCACTACGACTACTTCGATCCCGCCGAGCCGGGCACGCCCACCATCCTCAAGCGCGGCGGACAGCGCGTCGCCACGCTGGTGATGTACCTCGCGGAGCCCGAGAAGGGCGGCGGCACCGTCTTTCCCGACGTCAACCTGGAAGTCGCGCCCAAGCGCGGCAACGCCGTGTTCTTCAGCTACGAGCGCGCCCACCCGTCCACCCGCACCCTGCACGGCGGCTCGCCGGTGCTGGCGGGCGAGAAGTGGATCGCCACCAAGTGGCTGCGCGAACGGCGCTTCGAGTGAACCCATGAACCTTCCCGAGCAGTCGCAGCTGGGCAAGCCGGCGCCGTACGCGGACCGCTACGACCCGAGCCTGCTGTTTCCCATCTCGCGGCTGCCCAAGCGCGAGGAGATCGGCCTCGCCGGCACGCTGCCCTTCCTGGGCGCGGACCTCTGGACCGCCTTCGAACTCAGCTGGCTCAATCCGCGCGGCAAGCCGCAGGTGGCCATTGCGCACTTCACGATTCCCTGCGAGACGCCCAACATCGTGGAGAGCAAGTCGCTCAAGCTGTACCTCGGCAGCTTCAGCAACAGCACGTTCGCGAGCGCCGACGAGGTGCGGGATCGCCTGCGTGCCGACCTGAGCGAAGCCGTGTGGCGCGGCGCGCCGGCGCCGGCGACCATCGGCGTTCGCCTGCTGCTGCCGGAGTTGTTCGACCAGGAGCCGGTGCAAGAGCTCGACGGCCTGAGCCTGGACCGCCTGGACATCGAGTGCACGCACTACACCCCCGCGCCGGAGCTGCTGGCGGCCGCGTTCGACGAGCAGCCCGTCGAAGAAGTGCTCACCAGCAACCTGCTGAAAAGCAATTGCCTGGTGACCGGCCAGCCCGATTGGGGCAGCGTGCAGATCCGCTACACGGGCCCGCAGATCGACCAGGGCGGGCTGCTGCGCTACCTGGTGAGCTTCCGCAACCACAACGAGTTCCACGAGCAGTGCGTGGAGCGCATCTTCATGGACGTGTGGCGGCGTTGCAAGCCGACGCGGCTGGCCGTGTACGCACGCTACACACGCCGCGGCGGGCTCGACATCAATCCCTTGCGCTCCAGCCATCCGATGGGGCTGCCGCCGAACGTGCGCACCGCCCGGCAGTAGGCCGGCTCAGCGCAGGCGCAGCCAGTCGCAGCGCAGGCGGCGGGCCTGGTGGGCGCGGCCGCGCCACGCGACGTACATCGTGGGCGCCGACATGGACAGCACGAGCAGGGGCGCCGCCCAGAGCGCCTCGAACGCGAAGGCCGGGATCCAGCCGACCCAGCCGACCAGCCACAGCGTGAGCATCGCGTCCCACAGGTGGTATTCCACCGGATGGTCTTCGCGATGCGCGACGTGCCACTGCTTGATGCGCTGCAATTCGTCCAGTGTCATGGCCGCTCCCGTGGCCTTCCGGCACCGGGAAGGCGTGCGGCCCACTGTAAGTTCGGCGTCAGCTCCGGTCAATCCTCCGGCGCCCGGCTGCGTGTCAGCCGGTTTCCTGGGCGCCGGGTTGGAACAGGTCGGGCGTGAATTCCGCCACGCGCGGCGCTTCCGCAGCAGCCGGTGCCGCGGTTTGCGGGATGGCGTCGGCGCGTGCCAGCTTGCCCACGCGCACCCCCAGCAGCCGCAGGCGCCTGCCGAGGTCCACCCGCTTCAGGCACAGGCCGGCGGCCCGGCGGATGACCGCGGGGTCGGCCGTGTAGTCGTCCAGGGTCTGGTCGCGCGTGGCCGTGCGGAAATCGTCATAGCGCAGCTTGATGCCGATGGTACGTCCCACGTAGCCCTTGCGCCGCAGGTCCTCGGCCACGCGGGTGCACAGGTCCGTGAAGATCGCGCCGAGTTCGGCGCGGTCGCGCACGGCATGCAGGTCGCGGTCGAACGTCGTCTCCCGGCTCATGGAGACGGGCTCGCTTTCGGTCACGACCGGCCGGTCGTCGCGGCCCCAGGCGGCGTCGTGCATCCAGGCGCCGTAGGCCTGGCCGAAGTTGTCGACCAGCCAGTCCTGCGATTGCGCCGCGATGTCGCCTATCGTGTGCAGGTGCAGCCGGTGCAGCTTCGCCTCGGACTTCGGGCCGATGCCGTTGATCTTGCGCACCGGCAGCGGCCAGATCTTCGTCTGCACGTCTTCCGGGTAGACGATGGAGATGCCGTTCGGCTTGTTGAATTCGCTCGCCATCTTGGCGATCAGCTTGTTGGGTGCCACGCCGATCGAGCAGGTGAGGCCGGTCGCGTCCTGGATCGATTTCTGGATCAGGCGCGCCAGCACCCGGCCGCCCTCGCGCTGGCCGCCCGGCACCTCGGTGAAGTCGATGTAGACCTCGTCGATGCCGCGGTCCTCCACCACCGGCGCGATCTCGCGGATCACCGCCTTGAAGGTGCGCGAGTGGCGCCGCACCTCGTCGAAATCGACGGGCAGCACGATGGCCTGCGGGCACAGCTTGGCGGCCTTCATCATGCCCATGGCGGAGCCCACGCCGAACTGGCGCGCCGGATAGGTGGCCGTGGTGATCACGCCTCGGCCCACGTAGTCCTTCAGCAGCGGGAACGCCTCCGGCGGGATCTGCGACAGGGCGCGGCCGGCGAAACGCTCGCTCAGCATTTCATCGACGTCGCGCCGCCCGCCGCCGATCACGATCGGCAGGCCCTTGAGCTGCGGGTAACGCAGCAGCTCCACGGAGGCGAAGAAGGCATCCATGTCCAGGTGGGCGATGCGGCGGACGGGGCTCACCCGCCGATTGTGCAATCCGCGCGCCTGCGCCCGCGCCGGCCATGTCGCCGCAGGGCGACGCGCCGCTTCAGTAGTTGCCGGGCAGCAGGATGGAGCGGTCCACCTGCCGGATGTCGGTGCGGCCGCAGAAGGCCATCGACAGGTCCAGCTCGTTGCGGATGATCTCCAGCGCGCGCTCCACGCCCGGCTGCCCCATGGCGCCCAGGCCGTACAGCATCGCGCGGCCGATGTACACGCCGCGCGCGCCCAGCGCCACCGCCTTCAGCACGTGCTGGCCGGAGCGGATCCCGCCGTCCATGTGCACCTCGATGCGGTTGCCGACGGCCTCGACGATGGAGGGCAGGGCGGAAATCGACGAGGGCGCGCCATCGAGCTGGCGGCCGCCGTGGTTGGAGACGATCACCGCATCGGCGCCGGAGTTGGCCGCCAGGTGCGCGTCCTCGACATCCTGCACGCCCTTGAGGATCAGCTTGCCGCCCCAGCGCTTCTTGATCCATTCGACGTCCGCCCAGGACAGGCGCGGGTCGAACTGCTTGGCCGTCCACTCCGACAGCGAGCCCATGTTCTCGACGCCCTTCACGTGGCCGACGATGTTGCCGAACTGGCGGCGCTTCGTGCCCAGCATGCCCAGGCACCAGCGGGGCTTGGTCATGAGGTTGAGCATGTTGGCCACCGTCGGCTTGGGAGGGGCCGACAGGCCGTTCTTGATGTCCTTGTGCCGCTGGCCGAGGATCTGTAGGTCCAGCGTGACGACCAGCGCGGAGCAGTTGGCGGCCTTGGCGCGGTCGATCAGGCTTTCGATGAAGCTGCGGTCGCGCATCACGTACAGCTGGAACCAGAAGGGATGGCGCCCGGTCGCCTCGGACACGTCCTCCAGCGAGCAGATGCTCATGGTGGAGAGGGTGAACGGGATGCCCATGTTCTTGGCCGCGCGCGCGGCCAGGATCTCGCCGTCCGCGTGCTGCATGCCCGTGAGGCCGGTCGGGGGTGCTCTCGGTCCAGGAACCGGAGTCGGCGTAGTCGTAGAACATGCGCGGCACCCGCTTGCGGGCAAGGACGCGCAGGTCCTCGATGTTGGTGATCACGGGCACACGGGTCTCCTCTGATTTGGCCGGGAATCGTAGCGGCCCGCCGGCGGCATGCCGGTTGAACTTTCTTGGCAATCGCCACAGTTTTTCTCAGCACGCATACATGTATGTAAACACACATAAGCCGATCGCTTAACGAAACTGACGGCTAAAGCAGTACGACAGCCGGGCTATTTGTAAGATAAGCGGGCTTTTGAAGTTTCAAAAGCTACATAAACTTACAAAAAGCCTGGGTCGTGTTACCGGTTCCCCGTCAGGACGGGTCCGGCCCCGGTTGCAGGACATGAAGCAACTGGAGATCTGCCCGTGAACAGCCATCGATCCGTACTGCGCGCCGCCTTCCTCGCCACGGCACTCGTCGCGCTCCATTCTCTCGCCTGGTCGCAGCCGAACGTCCAGACCGAACTGGTCGCCGAGAAGCTGGTGCGCGCACCGGGCGGCGAGGTGTCCCGCCAGCCTGCCGCGGCAGCCCGCCCCGGGGACGTGGTGGTCTTCACCGCGAAGTACCGCAACAGCGGCAAGGATGCCGCCCGCTCGCTGGTCGCCACCGTGCCGGTCCCGGCCGGGATGGATTACCAGGGCGCGCAACCCGGCGACAAGCTGGCCCCGGCGCTGGCGAGCCTCGATGGCCGCACTTTCGCGCCCGTGCCGCTCACCCGCAAGGTGCGCACCCCGCAAGGTGAAGTCATGCAGCCGGTGCCCCTCTCCGAGTACCGCTTCCTCCGCTGGAACCTGCCGGAACTCGCGGCCGGCGCCGCGGTGTCCGTGCAGCTGGCCGCCAAGGTCAGCACCACTCCCTGAGCCGCCGCCAGCCGGTGACCGAGACCAACCAGAAAAAGGCTTGAAATGAAACCGAAAGCTCACTGGCGCAAGGCGTTGAGGGTCGCATCCGCGGCCCTGGCGGTTGCGCTCTCCACCCTGTTGCCGGCCGCACCGGCCGCGGCCGCGCCGGCCGCCGGCACCGTGATCGGCAACCAGGCCAGCGCCACCTACACGGACGGCTCGGGCACCTCCCGCAGCACGACCTCGAACCTGGTGCAGACCACCGTGTCGCAGGTCAAGAGCTTCACGCTCACGGCCGACGGCGCGCGCACGGCGGCACCCGGCCAGACCGTGTACTACCCGCACGTGATCACCAACACCGGCAACGGCACCGACACCTATGCGCTGGCCGGCCCGGGCACCGGCGGCGGCTTCACCCACACGTCCCCCGCGTACTACACCGACGCCAACGGCGACGGCGTTCCCGACAACGCGGTGGCGATCACGACCTCCGGCGCCGTCGCGGCGGGCGCGCAGTTCCGCTTCGTCGTGGCCGCGGCCGTTCCTGGCAGCGCGACGCTGGGCGCGACCGGCACGCTGGCCGTGACCGTCAACGACACCGGCAGCAACACGGCCAGCAACACCGACACGACCACGGTGGCGGCTTCCGCGGTGGGCGTGACGAAGAGCATGAGCGTCACTTCGGGCGCATCGCCTTCCGCCGCCAACATCACCGTGACCCTGGCATACACCAACGCGGGCACGGCGGCAGCCTCCAACCTGGTGCTGACCGACATGCTGCCCGCGGGCATGAGCTACGTCACCGGCACGGGCTCCTGGAGCGGCCAGGCGCTCACCGACGCCGCCGCGGGCGACCCGGCCGGCATCTCGTATGCCTACACCATCGCCACCAAGCAGGTGGCCGCCACCATCGCCTCGGTGCCGGCAGGCGGTTCCGGCCAAGTCACCTTCCAGGTGACGGTCAACGCCGGCCTGTCGCCCACCAACAGCACGCTGGGCACCTCCTGCACGACGGCGGGCTGCCCCGCGCTCACGACCAACACGGCGACCTTCCAGACCGCCTCCCAAGGCCTGACCAGCACCAACAGCGTGGTCTACCTGGTGCAGCAAAGCGGCAGCGTGGTGCTCAACGGCTCCTCCGGCAGCAATGCCGCCGGCGCCGGCGAGCCGGTGACCGCCGCCTCCGCGCCGCAGGGCGGCACGGCGAGCTTCCCGGTGTACGCCTGGAACACCGGCAACGGCAGCGACACCGTCAACATCAGCAACGCCAGCATCGGCACCTTCCCGGCCGGAACGACCTTCCAGGTGTTCCGCGGCGACGGCACGACCCCGCTGATCGACACCAACGGTGACGGCATCGTCGACACCGGGCCGCTCGCCGCCGGCGGCAGCATGGCCCTGGTGGTCCGCGCGACCCTGCCCACCACCGGCGCGACCGGCAACAACGGTGGCGCGGGCTTCACCGTGACGTTCACCGCGTCCAGCGCGTTCGCCCCGGCCAGCACCGAGAGCACCACGCTGCGCCTGGACAGCATCACCGCCAACGCGGTGGATGCCACCGTCAACACCGCCGTCCCGGCGGCCACCGTGGCCGAAGGCCTCGGCAGCACCGGCACCACCGTGGTCCAGAGCAACAACGTGACGCCCGCGCAGGGCGCCGCGACGACGGCCGTGTTCAGCATCTACGTGAACAACACCGGCGGCGCCGCGGACTCCTACGACATCGCGCTGCAGAACGCGCTGCCTGCCGGCTGGAACGTGGCGTTCCGCGCCGCGGGCGGCGCCAGCTGCGCGACGACGGGCGCCGCGCTCACCACCACCGGCAGCATCGCCGCCGGCGCGAACCGGCTGATCTGCGCGGTCGTCACCGTGCCCAGCATCCAGAGCGGCAATGCCGCCCCTGGCAACCGCACGCTGGAAGTGCGCGCCCAGTCGGCGTCCACCACGGGATCCAACGACGTGGTCACCGTGCAGGTGGCCGTCCAGACCGTGCACGCCGTCTCGCTGAGCCCGAACGGCATGCAGCAGACCTATCCGGCGGCCGCCGTGACCTACAGCCACACCCTGGCGAACATCGGCAACGTGTCGGAGAGCACGAGCTTCGCCGCCGGTTTCCTGGGCGACTCGCAGCAGGTCGCCGGCTGGACCTCCACGGCCTACCTGGACACCAACAGCAACGGCGCGCTGGACCTCGGCACCGACACGCTGCTGGCCACCGGCTCCTCGGTCCTGCTGGGCGTGGGCCAGTCGCGCACGATCTTCGTGCGGGTGTTCGCCCCGGCCTCGGCCACCTCGTCGAACCCGGCGAACGTCACCACGCTGACGGCCACGTACGACACCAGCGCGACCACGAGCGCGACGGACACCACCGGCATCACGGAAGGCCTGCTGTTGCTGAAGGAACAGGTCAGCACGGGCTGTTCGACAGTGCCTGCGGGCGGCTATAGCAGCAGCGCGATCGCGGCGAGCGCGGCCACCGCGCCGGGCGCGTGCATCGGCTACCGCATCACCGCGACCAACACCACGGCGCAGACGATCTCGAACGTGCAGGTGTCCGATACCGTGCCGGCCAACACGCTCCTGCACACCGCCTGCGGCGCGCCCGCCGGCAGCGCGGGCGTGACCCCGGGCGGCACCGCGGCCGACGGCACCGGCGGCACGGTGACGGCCACGGCCGCCTCGCTGGCGCCCACGGCGTCCTTCACGGCCACCTTCTGCGTGCGCATCAACCCGTAATACGGGCGCCGCGCAGCCACGGCGGAAGGCGGCGTCCCTGTCCGGGCGCCGCCTTTCTTTCTTCCAGGAGGGACTTGCAGTGCACGATGCAGCCGGCATGAAGCGCGCGGCCGCAGGAGCGATCCTGCGGCGCGTGGCCTGCCTGCGCGCGGGCCTGGCCGCGGCGTGCCTGCTGGCTGCCGCGCTCGTCCCCTGCGATGCGGTCGCCGCTTCGCGCACCGTGCGCAACGTGGCCCTGGGCGTGCATGCCTCCTCCGGGGCGCCGGTGCGCTCCAACGAAGTCACGCTGGAGATCGCGATGGCGCAGTTCGGCGCCGCGGTGCGGGCAGGCAGCCCCGCTTCCGCGCCGGGCCAGGAAGTCACCTTCACCGTGCAGGTGGACAACCGCGCGACGACGGCCACGCCGGCAGTCGGCGCGTACACGCTCGATGGGGTGGCGTCGACCGCCGCCTTCGTTCTTTCGCCGGTGCCCGCGGAGGCCGCCTTCGTGGCGGCCACGGGCGCCTCCTTCTTCCATTACGCGGGCACGCCCGCCAACGAATTCCATGCCGGCCCGCCGCCTGCCGGGGCCACGGTGGACGCCGTGGGACTGCTGCTGGCGGCGGTGCCCGCGGAGGGCAGCGCCACCTTCTCGTTCCGGGCCGTGCCTCGCAACGTGCCGGCGGTGTACGCGCCCGGCGTCACCCTGCAGGTGGGCGTATCGGCCGGCGCAGCGCCGGTGGCCTGGCTCGATGCCGGCGCGCCCGCGCGCGTGCAGGTCGTCCCGGCGAACTCCATGCTGCAGCTCTATGCAGACGCCGCCCAGACCATCCCGGTACCGGCCGCCTACATCGGCGGCAGCGCCTACCTCCGGCTCGACGCGCAGTCCTGCAACACGGATGCGGCCACGGTCGACGTGCGCACCGCGCGGCTGAGCACCAGCGACGGCGACACGGAGCAGGTGACGGCCACCGAGACCGGCCCCGGCACGGGTGTGTTCCGGCTGGAGCGGCTGCCGACGCGGCACGGCCAGCCGCGCGCCGGCAGCGGCGTGCTGGAATCGCCGGCTGGGGCCACCGTGACCGTCACGGTGGATGGCTGCTTCGCGCCGGTCAGCTCCACCTTCGGCTTGATCGATCCGCGCGGGATCGTCTACGACAGCAGCACGAACGAGCCGGTCGACGGCCTCGTGGTTTCGCTCTTCGCCGCGCAGGGGAACACCTGCACCGGCACGCTGGCTTCGGTGCTGACGGAGGATGCCGGCGGAGCGCTGGTGCCATCCCCGAATCCCTATGTCAGCCGCGACGGCGGCCGCTTCGAGTTCCCGCTGGTCCCCGCCGGCAGCTACTGCCTGCGGGTCGCCTCCACGGTGCAGTACCGCTTTCCCTCCAGCCGCCTGCTGTCGGCGCTGCCTGCCGCCCGCAACACCGGCAGCGCCAGCCTGGGCAACGTGTTCCAGGTGGGCCCTTCGCCCGAGCCGGTGATCCTCGACCTGCCGGTGGACCCGCTGGCGGCGCAACCGGCGGTGCTGTTCGTCTCCAAGAAGCCGTCGCGCACCGTGGCCCTGGTCGGCGAGCAGGTGGACTTCTCCGTGAGCGTGCGCAACGTGGGGTCGGTGACGGTCACCTCCGTGCGCCTGCAGGACGTGATGTCGCCGGGTCTGGCCTACGTGGCCGGCACGACGCGCGTCAACGGACAGGCCGTTCCCGACTCCGGCAGCGGCGGCCGCCTCGGGCGCGTGCCGGTGCCCGACCTCGCCCCCGGGCAGACCCACACCATCACCTACCGCGCCACCATCACGCCTTCGGCGGGCGAGGAGGTGCGCAACGCGGCCAGCGCGTCCGGCCGTGGCGGCAGCTCCAACACCGCGGAAGTGAAGGTGCAGGTGCGCCGCGGCTTCGAGTCCGACAACAAGGGGGTGCTCACGGGCACGGTGTTCCTCGCCTGCGGCAAGGCGCAGGGCGAGGCGGACGCCATCGGCATGCCCGGCGTGCGCCTGCTGCTGGAGGACGGCACCTCGATCACCACCGACCGCCAGGGCCGCTACAGCCGCTACGGCCTGCGTCCGGGGACGCACGCGCTCAAGGTGGACCCGGCCAGCTTGCCCAGCGGCGTCCGGCTGGCCGCGGGCTCGCGGGCGCTGGATTTCGTCGACCTGAAGGACGGCGAACTGTTCAAGCGCAACATGCTGCTGGAATGCTCGCCCGCCGCGCGCTCGGCGGCCGCGGAACGTGCCGCCGCGCTGCGCGAGGACGAGGCTTTCAAGGCGCTGGAGCGCAACTTCAGCGCCACCGTCCCCGTGCCGGTCCTGGCCGGCGTGAGCGGGCCCGCCGCGAGCGCGGGCATCGTCGCGCCCGCCGCCGCGGCCGCACCTCGCGGCGTGGCGCCGGCGGGCGAGGTGTCGGCACGCGCCCCTGCGGCCGCCCCCGCGGCGGGCGCAGCCGGCGGCCTGGAGGCCGAACTGCTCGCCAGCACCGACAACCGGGCCGCCTTCCTGAACCTCGCGGAGGGGCAGGTCCTTCCGTCCTCCGTCGCATCCATCCGCGTCAAGGCGCCCGCGGAGAGCCGTCTCGAACTCACCGTCAACGGCGAGGCCGTGCCCGCCGCGCGCATCGGCCAGCGCTCGCTGTATCCCGAGAAGGCCATGATGGGCCTGGAGTTCGTGGCGGTGCAGCTGCGCGCCGGTCCCAACGAACTGGTGCTGGCGCAGAAGGACCAGTTCGGCAACCCGCGCGGCACGGCGCGGGTGCGGGTGGTGGCGCCGGGCGAACTGGCGCAGGTGCGCGTGCTGCCGGTGGGCGAGCGATTCCATGCCGGCAGTGCCGGCAAGGTGGCGGTGCGCATCCGCCTGCTCGATGCCGCCGGCGTGCCGTTCACTGCGCGCGTGCCGGTGACGCTCGCCACCGAATCCGGCCAGTGGCTGGTGCCCGGCACGCTCGAGGCGGACGGCGGCGTGCGCGTGTTCGTCGAAGGCGGCGAGGCCGAGGTGGCGCTCACGCAGCCGGCGCAGGCCACGCGCGTCAACGTGAGCGTCGCGGCGGGCACCGTAGTGCACCGCCAGACGCTGGACTTCGTGCCGCAGGCGAGTCCCTTCATCGCGGCCGGCGTGGTCGAGGGCATCGTGCGGCTGCGTTCGGGGCAGGCGATGGTGGTGGCGCCCACCAACTCGCTCGACGCCTTCAGCAAGGAGCTGCAGGGGCTCTCGCGCGATTTCGGCAGCGGCCAGGCCGGCGCGCGCGCCGCCGTGTACCTCAAGGGCAAGGTGAAGGGCGACTACCTCCTGACACTCGCCTATGACTCCGACAAGCAGACGCGCGAGCGCCTGTTCCGCGACATCGCGCCCGACGAGTTCTATCCCGTGTACGGCGACGATTCCACCCGCGCCTTCGATGCGCAGTCGGCCTCGAAGCTGTACGTGCGCGTGGAGAAGGAGCACTCGTGGGTGCTGGTCGGCGACTTCAACACGGAGTTCGCCGCCGCCTCCGGCGTGAAGCCCACCCTCTCGGCCTACAACCGCGCGGTGACGGGGGCGGCGACGCACCTCGAACGCGGCGGCATGTCGGTCGACGCCTTCGTGCTGCGCGACCGCACGCGCCAGCAGGTGGTGGAGTTCGCACCCAACGGCACGTCCGGTCCCTACCCGCTGCCGGCCGGCAGCATCGTGCCGAACAGCGAGCGCGTCGAGCTGGTGGTGCGCGACCGCCTGAACCAGCAGGTGGTGCTGCGCAGCACCGCGCTCGCGCGGTTCGAAGACTACGAGCTGGAGGAACTGAGCGGGCGCATCCTCTTCAAGTCGCCCGTCTGGGCGTTCGACGCCCAGGGCAACCCGGTGTTCGTGCGCGTGACCTTCGAGGTGGACACGCACCAGCCCGCCTTCACTACAGCAGGCGCACAGGTGACGGCCCGCGTCGGCGAGCGCACCAGCGTGGCCGCGCGCATGGTGCGCGAGGACGATCCCGCCGCCCCGTACACGCTGCAGGGTGCGATCGTGCAGTCGCAGCTCGCGCCGGGGGTGCAGGCGACGGCCGAGATCGCACGCTCCGAGCGGGCCGGGATCGAAGGCAGCAGCGGCACCGGCGCGCGCGTGGAGCTGAAGGGCACGGCGGGTCCGGTGGAACTGGCGGCGGTCGTGACCCGCACCAGCGAAGGGTTCGAGAACCCCTCGTCCGGCGTGATGCCGGGCCGGCTGGACGCCACGGCGGGAGCGAGCCTGCGCATCTCCGACACGCTCAAGGCCGTCGCCAAGCTGGGCGAGGGACGCGACCAGGTTTCCGGCGCACGGCAGGCGACGGCCTATGCCGGCGTGGAGGCCACACCCGCGCAGGGACTCACCGTCGAGGCGGGCGTGCGCAAGCTGCAGGACACCGGCGCCACCGCGCCGGCCGGCGGCGCGCCGGAGACCGACGTCACCACCTTGCGCGGCAAAGTCTCGCTGCAGCCGCAGCGGCTGCCCGAGCTGACCGTCTTCGCGGAAGCGGAGCAGGCGATCGGGGACAGCGGGCAACGGCTGCTCGCCGGCGGCGTCTCGTACCAGGTCGGGACCGGAACGAAGCTGTACGGCCGCCACGAAATCGCCAACACGCTGCCGGTGCTTTCCAGTGCCGCGGCCAGCCACCAGAAGACGGCCCTGGGCTTCGAAACCGCCTACGGGACCGGCGGGCGCGTGTACGGCGAACTGCGCGACACCGCGGGGCAGGGCACGTCCGTGCCGGCAGCGGCCTTCGGTGCGAAGCAGGGCTGGGAGCCCTGGCAGGGCGTGCGCCTCGGGGCCGGGCTCGAGCGTGTGCAGGCACTGCGCGACACACCCGCCGGCGGGGCGCTGGGCGCCGCCAACGGCGACTCGCTGGCCGTGACGAGCGCGATCCAGCTGAACCTGTCGGATCGGTGGCGGGCCAACGGCCGCCTGGAGGCCAGCCGCGGTGACGCCGAGGACACGCTGCTCGCCACCTCCGGCGTGGCCTACAAGTTCAGCGAGCAGTGGACGCTGCTCGCGCGCCAGGCCTACTTCCGCGCCGAGCGCCCCGCCGAGCCGCGCCTGCAGGTGAACTCGCGCCTGCAACTGGGCTCCGCATGGCGCTCGGCGAAACGGGATGCGCTGTTCCTTGCCGAATCCGTGCGTGAGCCCGTGGAGGGCGGTTCGCGCGATTCCGACGTCGTGTCGATCCAGTACGGGCAGGAGGCGGGGGAGAAGCTGCGCCTGTCCACCCGGATGGCCGCGCGCCAGTCGCGCGAGAACACGCTCGGCCTCTCCACCCGCTCGCGCGCCGCGCTGGTGGGCGCGCGCGCCAGCTGGCAGTTGGACAGCAAGTGGAACGTGGCGCTGCAGGGCATGGTGGTGGCCGGCGCCGCAACGCGCAGCGTCGGCCTCGGCATCGAGGCGGGTTACCGCTTCGCGGACAATCTCTGGGTGGTCGTGGGCTACAACTTCATGGAGGCGCGCGACCCGGTGCTGGCGCGCGACGACTACTCGCGCGGCCTCTACGTCCGCGTGCGCTACCTCTTCGATGAATCCGCGCTGGACGGCGTGATGAACGACTGACATGCCGGTCATGACCCTCCTGCGCCACATCCTGCTGGCCATCGCCTTCGGCGCCGCGCTCCTGGGCGCAGCAATGCAACCCGCGCGTGCGGCACTCCAGGCCAGCCCCGCATGGTGGGGCGCGGCAGCCGCCGTTTCGTCGGCATGGCATTACCGTGTGCCGCTCACCGTCCCCGCCGGCACGGTGGCCAACAACATGGCGGTCGTCAACGTCGACTTCGCCGCGCTGCTTGCGTCCCTGGGAGCGAGCGGCACGTTGGACGTGACTTCACCGCGGGTCGTCGACGCCAACGGGAGCGCGGTGCCGACGCAGGAATTCACCGATACCGTCTACAACGGCGCCACCGACCCCGCGGGCAACGGGCGGGGCGAAGTCCGCTTTCTCGCCCCGTCGAACGCCACGGCCTACTGGCTGTACTTCGACATCCTGGAGAACGGCGGGCCCAAGGGCCGCGCCGGCATCACGCCCATCGGCGGCAACTTCGAGAACGCGGTCGTGGGCAGCGATACGGTGGCGCCGGCGGGCTGGGCGCTGCAGCGCGCCGCCAACGCGATCGATTCGCGTGTCGTCGACGGCACGGACCAGATGGTCGGCACCAACGGAACCGTCGTCGGCAACGGCGGCCAGCCGCGCCTCGTCGACGGCGCACCGCGCACCGGGGGCTACTCCTTCCTTCTCGGCGCCCGCTCGGGCAACGACACCACCGGCACCAACGTCGTGCAACTGAGCCGCACGATCGTCGTGCCCGCCACCAATGCCGGCCAGCTGCGGATCCGCTTCCGCGTCCAGGGCTGGGACTCGGGCCAGAACGGCAACACCACCAACTACGACTACCTCACGGCGGTGATCGTGCGCAGCAACAACGCCACGACGAACCTCATCGGGCCGGCCACGAACACCTACAACACGCTGCCGTTCTCTCCCAACCGCGGGGACGCGAACCAGTCGGCCGACAACAACGATTCGGGTTATGGCCAGTACAACGGCTACGACATGAACACCGGCGGCGGGCATGAGTTCGGCATGACCGGGGTGAGCCGCGGCGAGGAGCGCTGGTGGGAAGGCACGTGGGACCTTTCCACCTTCGCCGGGCAGACCATCACGTTGCGCTTCGCGACGCGCCACACGGAGCAGTACCGTTCCTGGTGGCACCTCGACGACATCGAGTGGTCGACCGTCACCGCCTCGGTGGGAACACCGCAGGGCTTCGGCGCCGTGCTGGAACTCCCCGCCGCCACGCCGACGATCTATCCGGGCCAGCCATTGCAGATTCGCGCGCGGCTCGATGGACAGGGGCAGGCTGGCGCGATCGTCGCCAAGCTGTACCGCCCGGACAGCAGCCACGCGGGCGATGTCGTGCTGTTCAACGACGGCTCGCACGGCGACGGCACGGCGGCCGACGCCCTGTGGACCAACAACGGGTCGGCCGACAGCTACACCTTCGGGGCCGCCGATGCGACCGGGACCTGGACCGTCAAGCTGTATGCGGCCGATGGCTCCACGCCGCTTTCGGGCCAACCCGCGGGCCTGCTGCGCGTGGTGGGGCAGGCAACCACCCCCGTGGACGGGGTGCGCTTTTCCAACGTCGACGTGAAGACCTTCAACCTGGCGGCGCTGTCCCTGGGCGGTCGGGTGTACCGTGATTCCAATCGCAACGCGACCTCCGACAGCGGCGAGCCGGCTGCACCCGGCATGTACGTGAAGCTGGTGCAGGGTGGCACCGTGCTGCAGGTCGCGACCCCTGATGGCAATGGCGCCTACGTCTTCAACGGGCTCGGTCCCGGCGCCTACTCCGTCGTGCAATCCACCAACAACGCCATTGGCGACGCGTCTGCCTCCGTGCCCCCGGGGTACGTGCAGTCCGAACCCGTGGGCGGCGGTGCGCGCTCCGTCACGTTGACGGCGGCCGGCGGCAACGCCACCGGCATCAACTTCGGCCAGTACCCGGTGGAGGCCCGCCTCACCGGCAAGGTGTTCGTGGACAACGGCGCTGGCGGCGCCGTTGCCATCGACGGTGTGCAGGCCGGCAGCGAAGGGGCGCTCGCAGCGCTGGTGGTGTCGTTGCTGGATGGCGCCGGCACCGCGCTGTCGACGGCCCTGACACGTGGGGATGGCGGTTTTGAACTGTCGATCCCGGCCGCGAGTGCCGGCAGCCCGCTGACGCTCGCCATTTCGCAAGTCTCCGGCCACGACCTGGTTCGCATGGGGGTGGGCACGACGGGGGGAACCGCATCGCTGCCGGCGCGGACGCTGGTCTTTACGCCCGCCGCGGGCACCGACTACGCCGGCGTCACCGTCTCGTTCCTGCCCGTATCCACCCTCGTCCAGGGGCAGGCAAGGACCGTGCGAGCCGGAACGACGGCGACCTACGTGCACCGCTTCCAGGCCGCCGCCAATGGCGCGGTGAGCTTCTCGCTTTCTTCGCAGCCACCGGCATCGCTGCCTGGCTGGGCGGCGGTGCTGTACCGCGACTTCGACTGCAACGGCGCGGTCGACGGCGGCGACGCCCCGCTGTCCGCATCGGTGGCGGTGCAGGCCGGGGACCCGGTTTGCGCCGTGGTGCAAGATGCCGTCCCGGCAGCGGCGAGCGTGAACATGGCGAACAGGCACCAGCTGTCCGCGACGCTGGCAGTGGCCCAGGGAGCCGGGTACGCGGGCGCCCCGATCACGAACCTGGACGTCACCACGGTCGGCGCGGAAACCGGCGCGGGACTGACCCTCACCAAGGCGGTCCGCAACCTCACGACCGTGACGGGATGGGACACGAACGGCCAGGCAGTGCCCGGACAGACGCTGCAGTACCGCCTGAGCTTTCGCAACGATACGCCGAGCCCGATCACCAGCGTGCAGGTGAACGACTTCCTGCCCGCTTATGCCGTCTTTGTGGGGGCGGCGTGCGGCCCCATGCCCGCGGGACTTGCGTGCGCGGTGACGCAAAGCCCCGCCCCGGGTGCCGCCACCGGCGCGATCCGCTGGACCTTCACGGGTTCGCTGGCCCCCGGCGCGGCCGGCGAGGTGACCTTCGACTGGACGCTGGTGAACTGAGGTCGCGGCTGCATTGCGGAGCCGGTTGACGCGTGTCAACACGCCGCGGCAACGGCGAACCTACAGTGGCTCAGCAATTCAGAACGGAGCCACCACCTTGTCCCCCATCGAGCTTTTCCGCAACGAGCACCATGCCTGCCTGATGTTCACCGATCTCGTCGACGAGGACGGGCAGGCGGTGCAGTCCAACCAGTTCCTGGTGGTGGACCACGGGGTGGGGGCGGTCATCGATCCGGGCGGCAACCTCGCGTTCAACGAGCTGTACATGGCGCTCACGCACTGGTTCCCGGCGCAGAACCTGAGCTACCTGCTCGCATCGCACGCGGACCCGGACATCATCGCCTCGCTGGACCGCTGGCTCACGTCCACCCGCGCGAAGCTGGTGATCTCGCGCATCTGGGAGCGCTTCGCGCCGCACTTCACCAAGGCCGGCAAGACCGAGGACCGCGTGATCGGCATCCCCGACGCCGGCGGGCGGCTGCCGCTCGGGCAGTCCGAGCTGTGGCTCGTCCCCGCGCACTTCCTGCATTCCGAAGGCAACTTCCAGTTCTACGACCCGGTCAGCAAGATCCTGTTCACGGGCGACCTGGGCGTGTCGCTCATGAGCGGCGAGGAGGCGCGCACCCCGGTGCGCGACCTGAAGGCGCACATCCCGCGCATGGAGGGCTTCCACCGGCGCTACATGGTCTCCAACAAG
>SEAY01000097.1 GCA_004144865.1 Comamonadaceae bacterium | reverse complement strand
ATCTTCGGCTATGGCTCGCTCATCTGGCGGCCGGATTTCGATTTCGCGGAGCGGCGGCCCGCGCGCGTGCACGGCTGGCACCGCGCGCTCAAGATGTGGAGCCGCATCAACCGCGGCACCCCCGAACGGCCCGGGCTCGTGTTCGGCCTTCTCACGGGGGGCTGCTGCCGCGGCATGGTGTTCCGCGTGCCGCGCGAAAACGGCGCCGACACGCTCACCCAGCTCTGGCGGCGCGAGATGGCCACGGCCGTCTACGACCCGCGCTGGCTGATCGCGCACACGCCGGAGGGACCGGTCCGCTCGCTGGCCTTCACCCTCTCGCGCAAGAGCCCCAGCCACACCGGCGAGCTGAGCGAGGAGGAGTACCGCGCGATCTTCGCCCTGGCCTCCGGGATCTACGGCACCACGCTCGATTACGCCCACCGCACCCTCGAGGAGCTGCAGAGGCATAACATCCGCGACCGGAACCTCGAACGGCTGCTGCGGCTGATCCAGCGTTCCCACCCCTGATACCAACGACGAAGGAGAAGACCCATGAAGCGCTACATCCCCATCCTCGCCGCCGTGGCCGCCCTGGCCGGCTGCGCCAACATGCCGGGCTCCGGCGGCAACGCGGCCTCGGCCTCGGCCTCCGCCACGCTGCAGCCCACCCGCGGCAACACCACGGCCGGCAGCGTGCGCTTCACCCAGCATGGCGACCGGGTGCTCGTGATGGGCGAAGTTCGCGGCCTCAAGCCGAATTCGGAACACGGTTTCCACGTGCACGAGAAGGGCGACTGCTCCAGCGGCGACGGCAACAGCGCCGGCGGCCACTTCAACCCGCAAAGCCGCCCGCACGGCCGCCACGGCACGGGTGCCCACCACGTGGGCGACCTGCCCTCGCTGCGCAGCGACGCGGCCGGGGTGGCGCGCTTCAACTTCGAATCGCGCAGCATCGCCGTGGGCAACGGCGCCGCCGACATCGTGGGCCGCGGGCTGATCGTGCACGCGAACCCCGACGACTACACGACGCAGCCCACCGGCAACGCCGGCGCCCGCCTGGCCTGCGCGGTCATCACGCGCAACTGAGGCCCGGCAGCGTGACGGAAGCGTCCACCGGCAGGTGGTATTTCGGCTGGAACATCGTGGCCGCGGCGGCCCTGCTGACCTTGCTGTCGGTGGGCATGCGCCTGGGCATCGGCCCCTTCTTCCTGCCGGTGGCGCGCGATCTCGGCTTCAGCCGCAGCGTGCTGGCGTCCATCGTGGCCGTGGGCATGATCTGCTATGGCCTCGCGATGCCGCTGGCGGGCTGGCTGGTGGCGCGGCGCGGCACGCGCTTCGTGCTGCTGCTCGGCACCTCGCTGGTGATCGCCTCCACGCTGTGGAGCGTCGCCGCGCAGGGCACGTGGGACTTCCTGCTGTCCTTCGGCGTGCTGCTGTCGGTGGGCCTGGCCTTCACGAGCCCGGTGGCCCTCACGCCGGTGATCAGCCACTGGTTCACCCGCCGCCGCGGCATGGCCCTCTTCTTCCTGTCCACCGGCTCCATGGCCGGCATGGCGGTGATGACGCCGGTGCTGGCCTTCGCGATCGAGGCCGTCGATTGGCGCTGGACGCTCGTCGGCTACGCCATCGCCTTTTCGCTGTTCACGGTGCCGGTGGCCTTTGCCGTGATGCGCGACGAGGCGCCGGTGCACACCGACCTGCAGCCCGAAGAGATCGCGGCGCAGCGCGCGCAGCCGCCCCGCCCCCAGGCGAGCCTGAAGGTGCGGGAAGTGATGGGGACGGTGCCGTTCTGGCAGATCGTGCTGGGCCTGTTCGCCTGCGGCTTCAGCATGAACCTGCTGGGCACCCACGGCATGCCCATGCTGATGGACCACGGCTTCGACGCGATCTCCAGCGCGTTCGGCATCGGCCTGATCGGGCTGGTGGCGATCTTCGGCACGGTGATGCTGGGGCGCATGGCGGACCGCCTGCCCCGCCGCAACATCCTGGCCGTGATCTACGGCGTGCGCGGGCTGGGCTTCTTCGCGCTGGTCGTGGTCGGCACGCACTTCGAGCTGTACCTTGCCGCCGCGATCGGCGGCCTCGTGTGGGCCGGCAGCATCGCGTTGTCGTCCGCGATCCTGGCCGACGTGTACGGCGTGCGCCTGGTCGGCGTCCTCTACGGCCTGGCCTACCTGGGCCACCAGGTGGGCGGGATGATCAGCGCCTGGCTGGGCGGCTGGGGCTACGAGCGCTTCGGCACCCACTGGGTGGCCTTCGGCAGCGCCGGCGTGCTGCTGCTCGCCGCTGCCGCGCTTTCGCTGCGCCTGCCGCCGCGCGGCTTCACGCTGATGGCCCCGCAGCCGCAGGCCTGAAACCTTTTCGAGGATCCGTCTCCATGCCTGCTTCCCTCGCCGGCGCCTTCGCGCCCACCGGGCGCCTGCGCGCTTCGATCAACCTGGGCAACCCCATCCTCGCCAACCGCGATCCGGCCGGCGGCGAACCGCGCGGCGTGTCGATCGACCTCGCGCGCGCCTTCGGCCGCCGGTTGGGGCTGGACGTGGACCTGGTGGTGTTCGACACGGCCGCCGCTTCCGTGGACGCGGTGTCGCAGGAACGGGCGGACATCGGCTTCTTCGCGGTGGATCCCAAACGCGCGCAGCACATCGCCTTCACGGCGCCCTACGTGCTGATCGAAGGCGCATATCTCGTGCGCGAGGGCTCCCCGCTGCGTTCGAACGAGGAGGTGGACCGCAGCGGGCACCGCGTGGTGGTGGGCCAGGGCAGCGCCTACGACCTGTACCTCACGCGCGAGCTGAAGCAGGCGGCGATCGTGCGCGCGCCGAGCTCGCCGGCGGTGGTCGACACTTTCCTGCAGGAGAACGCCGAGGTCGCGGCCGGCGTGCGGCAGCAGCTGGAAGCCGACGCGCAGCGCCTGCCGGGCCTGCGCCTGCTGCCCGGGCGCTTCATGGTGATCCGGCAGGCCATGGGCTGCCCTGCGCCCGGTGCTGGGCCTGCACGAGAACGTGGTGACCGGCATGGCCGACGGCTACTGGCGCATCGCGCGCAAGCCCGCGTGCACGCTGCTGCATTGCGGCCCCGGCCTGGCCAACGGCCTCGCCAACCTGCACAACGCACGGCGCGCCCGCAGCGGCATCGTCAACATCGTGGGCGACCAGGCCACCTGGCACCGTCCGCACGATCCGCCGCTCACGGCCGACACCGAGGGCCTGGCGCGCACGGTATCCGCGTGGGTGCGCACCAGCACGCGCGCCGCGGACGTCGGCCGCGACGCAGCGGCGGCGGTGCAGGCCGCGCGCACGGCGCCAGGCCAGGTCGCCACGCTGATCCTGCCGTCGGATGCTTCGTGGGACGAAGGCGGCGTGGTGGCAGAAGCGCTGCCCGTCCCCGAAGCACCGCCGCTCGATCCCTATGCCGTGGAGCGCGCCGCGCAAGTCCTGCGAGGGGCGGGCGGCAAGGCGCTGCTGCTGCTCGCCGGCCCGGCCGTGCAGGCCGACGGCCAGGACCTCGCCTGGCGCATCGCGCAGGCGACCGGCGCGAAGCTGATGGCCGACTACGTCAACGCGCACGTGGCGCGCGGGCGCGGCCGGGTGCAACTGGAGCGCGTGCCTTACGTCACGGAGCTCGCGATGCAGGCGCTGGCGTCCTTCGAGCACATCGTGCTGGTGAACGCGAAGCCGCCGGTGGCCTTCTTCGCCTATCCGGACAAGCCCTCGACGCAGTACCCCGACGGTGCGCAGCTGCACGTGCTGGCCCGTGCGGAACAGGATGGCGTGGCGGCCCTGCGCGCGCTGGCCGATGCCCTGCAGGCGCCGGCGTGCGCCATCCCGGATCCCGGTCCGCGCCCGGCGCCGGCCACTGGAGCGCCATCCCCCGAGAAGCTCGCGCAGACGGTGGCCGCCCTGATGCCGGAGCAGGCCATCGTGTCGGACGAGAGCGTGTCCTATGGCCGCGGCTTCTACCGCCACACGCACGCATCCCCACCCCACGACTGGCTGCACCTGGCCGGTGGCGCCATCGGCGACGGCCTGCCCGTGGCCACCGGCGCGGCGCTGGCCGGGCGCGGACGCCGCGTGATCAGCCTGCAGGCCGACGGCTCGGCGATGTACTCGCTGCAGGCGCTGTGGACGCAGGCGCGCGAACGCCTGCCGTGCACCACCATCCTGTTGAACAACGGCCGCTACAACATCCTCATCGGCGAGTTCAAGGGTGTGGGTGCCACGCCGGGACCCACGGCGATGCAGATGCTGGACCTCGGCAACCCCGGCCTCGACTGGGTGAAGCTGGCCAACGGGATGGGCGTGGAAGCCGCGCGGGCCACCACGATGGAAGACTGCGCCGGCCTGCTGGCGGCGAGCTTCCGCCGCGATGGGCCCTTCCTCATCGAACTGATGGTCTAGCCGCCAGTAGCCGCTCGGCCCGCGCGAGGTCGTCCATCGTGTCGATGTCGGTGACGATGCCGGGGTCGTCCAAATTGAGCCGCAGGACGGCGCCCTGGCGCACGATGGCAGCGGCGCCTTCGGGTCCCGTGAGCGCCTGCAGCGCCGCGCCGTGCTGCGCCGCGAAGCCAACCGGATGGCCCCGCTCGCCCTGGTACGTCGGCAGCACCACGGAAGCCTGCGCGAGCGCGGCGGCCACGGCACGCAGCGACTGCGGCGCCATCAACGGCAAGTCGCCGGGCAACACCAGCCATCCGCCGGCATCGGCCGTCGCGCGCACGCCGGCCGCGATGGAGTCTCCCATGCCCGGGTGTCCGGCGTCCTCGACATGGAAGGGCAGCCCGCTGGCGCGCACGGCATCCAGGGTGTGCTCGAGCACCGGCCGGCCGGCCAGCAGCGCCGCCAGCTTGGAGCCGCGCCCGCCGGACGCGACGAAGCGCTCGCCCTTGCCCGAGGCGAGGACCAGCACCACGGGCGGCTTGCCATGCGTCACGCGCGGACCATAGCACCGATGCGAGAATCCGCGCCATGAGCAGCACCGCCGATCGCATCGCCGAATTGCGCAAGAGCTACGAGCGCGCCGAACTGAGCGAGGAGGCCTCGCACGCCGACCCTTTGCAGCAGTTCGACCAGTGGCTCACCGAGGCGATCGCGTCGGCGATCCCGGAGCCGAACGCGATGACGCTCGCCACCGTGGGCAGCGACATGCGGCCCAGCACCCGGCCGGTGCTGGTCAAGGGCTATGACGCGCGCGGCATCAGCTGGTACACCAACTACGAAAGCCGCAAGGGCCAGGAGCTCGCGGGCAATCCCTTCGCCGCGCTGCAGTTCCACTGGGTGGAACTGGAGCGCGTGGTGCGCATCGAGGGCCGCGTGGAGAAGACCAGCGCGGAGGAAAGCGACGCCTACTTCGCCACCCGCCCGCTGGATTCGCGCATCGGCGCCTGGGCCAGCCCGCAAAGCCAGGTGATCCCGGGGCGTGCCGTCCTGGTGGCCAATGCGGCGAAGTTCGGCGCGCAGTTCCTGCTGCACCCGCCGCGCCCGCCGCATTGGGGCGGGTACCGGCTGGTGCCGGACGGGTGGCAGTTCTGGCAGGGGCGCAAGAGCCGGCTGCATGACCGGTTGCGGTATCGGCGGGAGGATGGCGCGTGGGTGCGGGAGCGGTTGGCGCCTTGAAGGCGGCACGGCAGCTGGGGTGCGCTGCGCGCAACCCAGCCTACAGGGGCTGCGCGTCCGCCGATGGCCCCCGCGCTCACACGTGCGTGACCTTCAACCCCACGATCCCCGCGAGGATCAACCCCACGCACGCCAGCCGCGCCACGGTCGCGGGCTCCTGGAACAACACGATCCCCAGCGCCACGGTGCCCACCGCGCCTATGCCGGTCCACACCGCATAGGCCGTCCCAACGGGCAGCGTGCGCATCGCCCAGCCGAGCAGCAGCACGCTCACCACCATCGCCGCCACGGTGCCCACCGAGGGCCACAGGCGCGTGAAGCCTTCCGTGTACTTCAGGCCGATCGCCCAGCCTACTTCGAACAGGCCCGCGATCACCAGCACCGTCCACGCCAGGGCCGCCGCCGTCATGCGCGGGTCAACTCGATGAAGGTCTTGCGGAATTTCGCCACCTTGGGCGCCGCGACCGCCATGCAGTAACCCTGGTTGGGGTTCTTCTCGAAGAAGTCCTGGTGGTACTCCTCCGCCGGGAAGTAGTTCGTGACGGGCTGCACCTCGGTGACGATGGGCCGGCCGAACAGCTTCTCCTGGCTCATCGCGCGGATCATGTCGTCGGCCACCTGCTTCTGTTCTTCGGTCGTGTAGTAGATGCCGCTGCGGTACTGCGTGCCGACGTCGTTGCCCTGGCGGTTGAGCTGGGTGGGGTCGTGCACGACGAAGAAGATCTCCAGCAGCTGGCGCGTGCTCACCTGCGCAGGGTCGTAGGTGAGCTTCACCACCTCGTTGTGGCCGGTGGTGCCGGTGCACACCTGCTCGTAAGTGGGCCGCTGCGCCTGTCCGTTGCTGTAGCCGGACTCCACGTCGGTGACGCCGCGCACTTCCTTGTACACGGCCTCGGTGCACCAGAAGCAGCCGCCCCCGAGCACGATCGTCTGCACGTCGCTCATCTTGTTCTCCTGAAGGCCGCACTGTAGCCCGCGCGGGTTGCCGTAGGATGCGCGGCCATGCACGACCACACAGGGGATGGGACATGGACCCCGGCGAACTGAAGCCGGTGCTCACGGCGCTGGTGCTGCCGCCGGCCGGGCCGCTACTGCTGGCGCTGCTGGGCGTGCTGGTCGCCACGCGCCGCCGCGCGCTGGGACTCGGGATCGCCACGCTAGGCATCGCGGTGGCCCTGCTCCTGAGCACGAACGCCGTCGCCCTGTTGCTCGCGCCGCACCTGATGCCCGGCGTGCGTGCCGCGCAGCTCCACGATGTTCGGGCGGTCCAGGCCATCGTGGTGCTGGGAGGTGGAGTGCACCCGCAGGCACCCGAGTACGGCGTCGCACAGCCCACCCCGCACACTTTGCAACGGCTGCGCTACGGCGCGTGGCTGGCGCGGCAGACCGGCAAGCCCGTCGGCTTTGCAGGCGGCGTCGGCTGGGCCGCGACCGGCACCGGCGTCGAGCCCGAGGCGAAGATGGCGCGAAGGGTGCTGGCCGAGTACGGCCTGGAGGCGCGCTGGGTGGACGACGCCTCGCGCGACACCGCGGAAAACGCCGCGCGCATGGCGCAGCTGCTGCAGCCCGCGGGCATCCGGCGCATCGCGCTCGTCACCGACGCCAGCCACACGCCGCGGGCCGTCACGGCTTTCCGCCGCGCCGGCTTCGAGGTCGTGCCGGCCCCGACGGACTTTCCTTCGCCGCGGTTCCGCCCGCTGCTGGAATGGCTGCCTTCGGGCGTGGGTGCGCAGACCAACCGGTCGCTGCTGCGCGAGTGGCTGGGGCGCCTCGTCGCGGGCGCCGGCTGAGACCTTTACCGCGCCTTTTCGGATCGGACCGCCGGGCTGCCTTGACGCCTGCCAAGCCGGCTGGCACATTACTAACCGGTCAGTCAGTAAGGATCCCACGCCAGCCATGCCGTCCAGCAAACTCGCGCCCGAGCGCGCCGAGGACCCGCAAGCCCGCCGCGAGCGCCGCAAGGAGGCGCGACCGGGCGAGCTGCTCGACGCTGCCCTCGACCTCTTCGTCGAGAAGGGCTTCGCCGCCACGCGCTCGGAGGAAGTGGCCGCCCGTGCCGGCGTCTCCAAGGGCACGCTGTTCCTGTACTTCCCCAGCAAGGAAGAGCTGTTCAAGGCGGTGGTGCGCGAAAACATCTCCGGCCGCTTCTCGGAGTGGGTGGCGGAGTTCGAAGCGTTCGATGGCTCGACGGCGGAGATGGTGCGCTACTGCCTGCGCGTGTGGTGGGAGCGCCTGGGCGCGACCCGCGCTTCGGGCATCACCAAGCTGATGATCAGCGAGGCGCGCAACTTCCCGGAATTGGCGGCTTTCTACCAGCAGGAAGTGATCCGGCCCGCGAACGACCTGATCCGGCGCATCCTGCAGCGCGGCATCGACCGCGGGGAATTCCGGCCGATGGACATCGAGTACGCGGTCTTCAGCATCGTTGCGCCCATGGTGTTCCTGATCATGATGAAACATTCGCTGGGCGCCTGCGCGCCGCAGGACTATCCGCTGGATCCCGAACGCTACCTGCAGGCGCAGCTGGACACGCTGCTCCACGGGCTGTGCGTCCAGCCGGCGACGCAAGGAGCGGGCGCATGAAGAAGTGGCGATGGCTCGTGATCGCGTTCGTGCTCACTATCGTCGTGGTCGCAGGCTGGCGCGTCATCAACGCGCGGCGCGTCCAGCAGGTCGCGCAACAGGAACAGCTCGCGGCGCAGCGCGCGCAACCTGTGGTGGAACTCGCCCAGGCCGACGTGGTGAAGGCGCAGACGCGCGAGCTGCAGCGCGGCCTGCCGGTCTCCGGCTCGCTCAAGGCGGTGAACTCCGCGTTCGTGAAGGCGCGCGTCGCCGGGGAACTGCTGGACCTGAAACTGCGCGAAGGCGACGCCGTGCAGGCCGGCCAGGTGGTGGCGCGCGTGGACGCCACCGAGGGGCGCGCGCGGCTGAAGCAGGCGCAGCAGCAGGCCGACGCGGCCCGCGCGCAGATCGA
This sequence comes from Comamonadaceae bacterium, assembly GCA_004144865.1. Classification (GTDB taxonomy): domain Bacteria; phylum Pseudomonadota; class Gammaproteobacteria; order Burkholderiales; family Burkholderiaceae_C; genus Ramlibacter. The sequence goes on along the minus strand of SEAY01000097.1, from coordinate 7,361 downwards.
CATCGCCGAGCGCCAGTACAACAACAACAAGGCGCTGGTGGACCAGGGCTTCATCTCCCGCTCGGCGCTGGACACGTCCGCCAACAACCTGAGCGGCGCGCAGGCGACGCACAAGGCGGCCCTCGCCGCGGTGGACGTGGCCCGCAAGGGCGTGGACGACGCCGTGCTGCGCGCGCCCATCTCGGGCGTGGTCGCGCAGCGCCTGGCCCAGCCGGGCGAACGCGTCGCCGTCGACGGCCGGGTGATCGAGATCGTCGATCTCGGCCGGCTGGAGATGGAGGCCACGCTGAGTTCCGCCGATTCGGTGGACGTGCGCGTGGGCCAGGACGCGGCGCTGCAGGTGGAAGGCGGCACGCGGACCATCGCCGCCAAGGTGGCGAGGATCAACCCGAGCGCGCAGGCGGGCAGCCGCAGCGTGCTGGCCTACCTCGTGCTGGCCGACACCGCCGGATTGCGCCAGGGCCTGTTCGTGCAGGGCACGCTCGCCATCGGCCGGACCTCCGCCATGGCGGTGCCGCTGTCGGCGGTGCGCACCGACAAGCCGGCGCCCTACGTGCAGGTGATCGAAGGCAACAAGGTGGCGCACAAGGCCGTTCAACCCGGCGCGCGCGGCGAGGCGGGCAACGAGACCTGGGTGGCGGTGACGGGCGTGGCGGATGGGGCGGCCGTGATCCGCGGGCACGTGGGCCCGCTGCGCGAGGGAACCATGGTGAAGTTCACCAAGGCCCTGAGTCCCTGACATGTGGTTCACCCGCGTCAGCCTGAAGAATCCCGTGTTCGCCACGATGGTGATGCTCGCCATCGTGGTGCTGGGGCTGTTCTCCTACCAGCGGCTGAAGGTCGACCAGTTCCCCAACATCGACTTCCCGGTGGTGGTGGTGCAGACCGAGTATCCGGGCGCGTCACCGGAAGTGGTGGAGAGCGAAGTCAGCAAGAAGGTGGAGGAGGCGGTGAACTCCATCGCCGGCATCAACGCCCTCACCTCGCGCAGCTACGAAGGCTCCTCGGTCGTCATCATCGAATTCCAGCTGCACGTCGACGGGCGCAAGGCGGCGGAGGACGTGCGCGAGAAGGTGGCGGCCATCCGCCCGATCTTCCGCGACGAGGTGAAGGATCCGCGCGTGCTGCGCTTCGATCCGGCCAGCCGGCCGGTCTGGTCGCTGGCCGTGCTGCCCGACGCCGCGCAGGGCGCGCGGCCGCTCACCGCCGTGGAGCTCACCAACTGGGCCGAGCAGGTGCTCAAGAAGCGGCTGGAGAACGTGCGCGGCGTGGGCTCGGTCGCGCTCGTGGGCGGCACCCGGCGCGAGATCAACATCTACCTCGACCCGGCCGCCATGGAGGCGATGGGCATCACGGCCGACCAGGTGGTCTCCGCCGTGCGCAACGAGAACCAGGACCTGCCGGTCGGCGCGATCCGCTCCCTCGCGCAGGACCGCGTGGTGCAGATCGATGCGCGCATGCAGCGGCCGGAGGACTTCGGCTCCATCATCGTGGCGCGCAAGGGCGGGGCGCCGGTGCGCGTGCAGCAGGTCGCGCGCGTGGCCGACGGCGCGCAGGAGATCGAGAGCCTGGCCCTCTACAACGGCCAGCGCACCCTGCTGCTGCAGGTCCAGAAGTCGCAGGACGAGAACACCATCGCCGTGATCGACGGGCTGCAGGCCACCCTCAAGGAGATGCAGGCGCAGCTGCCCGCCGGCGTGAAGCTGGAACAGGTGACCGACGCCTCGCGGCCCATCCGCGTGTCGGTGAACAACGTGCGGCAGACGCTCATCGAGGGCGCGATCCTCACCGTGCTGATCGTCTTCCTGTTCCTGAACTCCTGGCGCTCCACGGTCATCACCGGCCTCACGCTGCCGATCGCGCTGATCGGCACCTTCCTCTTCATGCACGCCTTCGGCTTCTCCATCAACATGGTGACGCTGATGGCGCTGTCGCTGTGCGTGGGCCTGCTGATCGACGATGCGATCGTGGTGCGCGAGAACATCGTGCGCCACGTGCAGATGGGCAAGCCGCCCTACCAGGCCGCGCTGGACGGCACGCAGGAGATCGGCCTCGCGGTGCTGGCCACCACCTTCTCCATCGTCGCCGTGTTCCTGCCCATCGGCTTCATGGGCGGCATCATCGGCAAGTTCTTCCACGAGTTCGGCGTGACGATCGTGGCGGCGGTGCTGATCTCCATGTTCGTCAGCTTCACGCTGGACCCGATGCTGTCCTCGGTGTGGCACGACCCGGAAGCGGAGGCGCACGGCAAGGCGCGCGGCAACGGCTTCTACGACCGCACCATCGGCCGCGTGACCGGCTGGTTCGACCGGGCCACCGAGCGCTTGGCCGAGGCCTACCAGGCCATCCTGCGCTGGTCGCTGTCGCACAAGCTGGCCACCGTGCTGGGCTCGGTGGCGATCTTCGTCACCAGCATCTTCATGGTGCCGCTCCTGGGCACCGAGTTCGTGCCCAAGGCGGACTACTCGGAGACCAGCGTCAGCTTCTACACGCCCGTGGGCTCGTCGCTCGAACTGACCGAGGCCAAGGCGAAGCAGGTGGAGACCATCCTGCGCGAGTTCCCGGAAGTGCGCTACACCGTCGCCACCATCAACACCGGCGCGGCCGCCGGCAAGATCTACGCGTCGGTGTACGTGCGGCTGGTGGACCGCAAGGACCGCAGCCGCAGCGTCGACCAGATCTCCGCCGTGCTGCGCGAGCGCCTGCGCCAGGTGCCGGGCATCACGGTCACGCATGCCGGCCTCACCGATTCCGTGGGCGGCAGCAAGCAGATCGAGTTCTCGCTGCAGGGCCCCGACCTGGACGAACTGGAGCGGCTCTCGCGCATGGTGACGGAGCGCATCCGCGGCATCCCCGGCCTGGTGGACCTGGACTCCAGCGTCAAGCCCGACAAGCCGACGATCGCGATCACGGTCAAGCGCGATGCCGCGTCCGACCTGGGCCTGTCCGTGGCGCAGATCGCCGGCTCGCTGCGCACCCTGGTGGCCGGGCAGACGGTGGGCAACTGGCGCGCGCCGGACGACCAGACCTACGACGTGAACGTGCGCCTCGCCCCGGACGCGCGCACGGCCCCGCAGGACCTCGAGCGGCTGCCTTTCGCCACCGGCAGCAACGCCGACGGCAGCGCACGCATCGTGCGCCTGAACCAGGTGGCGACGGTGCGCGAGAGCACCGGCCCCAACCAGGTCAACCGCCGCGACCTCACGCGCGAGGTGGCGGTCAACGCCAACGCCTTCGGCCGCTCGGCCGGCGAGATCTCGGCCGACATCCGCAAGGAGCTCGACGCGATCGCCTTGCCCCCGGGCTACCGCTACCAGTTCGGCGGCTCCACCAAGAACATGCAGGAGTCCTTCGGCTACGCGGTCTCGGCGCTGGCGATGGCCGTGATCTTCATCTACATGATCCTGGCAAGCCAGTTCAAGAGCTTCCTGCAGCCGCTGGCGCTGATGACCTCGCTGCCGCTCACGCTGATCGGCGTGGTGCTGGCGCTGATGTTCTTCGGCTCCACCCTGTCGATGTTCTCGGTGATCGGCGTCGTGATGCTGATGGGCCTGGTGACCAAGAACGCCATCCTGCTGGTGGACTTCGCCATCCGCATGCGCGAGCAGGGCATGGAGCGCTCGCAGGCCCTGCTGCTCGCCGCCCGCGTGCGCCTGCGCCCCATCCTGATGACGACGCTGGCGATGATCTTCGGCATGGTGCCGCTCGCCTTCGCGCTCAGCGAGGGCGCCGAGCAGCGCGCGCCCATGGGCCAGGCGGTCATCGGCGGGGTGATCACCTCGTCCCTGCTGACCCTGGTGGTCGTGCCGGTGGTGTACTGCTACCTGGACGACCTGGCCGCCTGGTTCCGGCGGCGGCGGCGCCGCCCGTCCGGCTCCGGCGCCGGGACCCAGGCCGTCCCGGCTTCTAGAATGGACGGTTTGTCCTGAACGCACGAGAAAACGCAATGCCCGCCACGATGGATTTCGAACGCGCCCGCTTCAACATGATCGAGCAGCAGATCCGCCCCTGGGACGTGCTCGACCTGGACGTGCTGGCCCTGCTGTCGCACGTCAAGCGCGAGGATTTCGTGCCGCTCGCGCACAAGGCCCTGGCCTTCACCGACATGATGATCCCGCTGGTGGGCCCCACCGACGAGGCCATGCGCAACGGCTGGTGCATGCTGGAACCCAAGATGGAGGCCCGCCTGCTGCAGGACGTGGCGCCCAAGGCACACGAGAAGGTGCTGGAGGTGGGGGCCGGCTCCGGCTACATGGCCGCCCTGCTCGCCAGCCGCGCCCAGCGCGTGATCAGCCTGGAGCTGAATCCGGAACTGGCCCGCATGGCGCGCGAGAACCTGCAGCGCGCCGGCATCCGCAACGTGGAAGTGCGCGAGGCCGACGGCGCCAAGGGCCTGGCGGCCGAGGGCCCCTTCGACGTGATCCTGCTCTCCGGATCGGTCTTCGAGATTCCCCAGGTGCTGCTGAACCAGCTGAAGGTGGGCGGGCGCCTCGCGGCCATCACCGGCTCGGAGCCCGTCATGCGCGCGACCTTCGTCACCCGCACCGGCGAGGCCTCCTTCGAGACCACCCAGCCCTGGGACACGCTGGCCCCGCGGCTGGCGCACTTCCCCGAACCCTCGCGCTTCCACTTCTGAGGCCGGCCATGATCGCGCAGATTCGCCCCTCCGAGTTCGACGCCTGGCGCCAGGCGCAGGGCGGCCGCGCGCTGCTGCTGGACGTGCGCGAGCCCTGGGAGGTGCAGGCCGCGAGCGTCGCGCCGCAGCAGGATTTCGACCTGGTCGTCATTCCCATGAACCAGATCCCGGCGCGGCTCGCGGAGCTGCCGCAGGACCGGCCCATCGCCTGCCTGTGCCACCACGGCGCGCGCAGCCAGCGGGTGGCGCTCTTCCTGGCGCAGCAGGGCTACGCGGATGTGGCGAATATCGCGGGCGGCATCGATGCCTGGTCGCACGAGCGCGACCCCCGGGTTCCGACTTACTGAACCCGCGTACAAGCGACCAGAAGACCAACGAACGAGAAGGACGGAACATGGAACGCAAGCGGCTTCTCCCCCTGGCGGCAGCGACGCTCCTGGCCCTGGCGGGCACGGCGCGGGCGGAGGGCCTGCTGGAGCTGTACGAAGCCGCGCGCGCCTACGACGCCGCCTGGCAGTCGGCCCGGGCGCAGTACGACGCCAACGTCGCCCGCGGCGAGCAGGGGCGCGCCGGCATCCTGCCGCAGGCGGGCCTCTCCGCCGGCGTGACCCGCAGCGCCTTCGAGAACGACAACCCGGCGGTCAACCGCAACTTCACCACGCAGCAGGCGACGATCAGCGCCTCGCAGCCGCTGTACCGCCCGGCCAACCTCGCGACCTATCGCCAGGGACAGCGCCAGATCGAGCTGGCCGAGTACCAGCTCACCGCCGCCGGCCAGGACCTGATGATCCGCGTGAGCCAGGCGTACTTCGACGTGCTGGCTGCGCAGGACACGCTGGCCTTCGTGCGCGCGCAGAAGACGGCGGTGGCGGAGCAGCTCGCCTCCGCGCGCCGCAACTTCGAGGTCGGCACCTCCACCATCACCGACACGCGCGAGGCGCAGGCCCGCTACGACCTGGTGCTGGCCCAGGAGATCGCCGCCGAGAACGACCTGCGCGTGAAGCGGCTGGCGCTCGACACGCTGGTGGGCAAGACCAACACGCAGCCCAACCCGCTGGCCACGCCGCTCAACGTGCCCGCGCCGCAGCCGAACGACCCGGAAGTCTGGGTCGCGGTCGCCGAGGAGGCGAGTCCCGCCATCCGCCAGGCCCGCAAGGCCGTGGAGATCGCCGAGCTGGAGACCGACAAGGCCGAGGCCGGGCACAAGCCCACGCTCGATGCGACGGCCAGCTACGGGGTGACCAACAACGCGGGCGGAACCGCGACGACGCTGCAGGACTCGCGGCCCAAGAGCGGCAACGTCGGCATCGTCTTCAACCTGCCGCTGTTCGCCGGCTTCGCCACGCAGAACCGCATCCGCGAAACGCTGTCGCTGGAGGAGAAGGCGCGCGCCGACCTCGAAGCCACGCGCCGCCAGGTGGCGCAGGCCGTGCGCACCGCCTTCTTCGGCGTGCAGTCCGGCCAGGGCCAGGTGCGGGCGCTGGAGGCCGCCGAGGCCTCGAGCCAGAGCGCGTTGGATGCCAACCGCCTGGGCTACCAGGTGGGCGTGCGCATCAACATCGACGTGCTGAACGCGCAAAGCCAGTTGTTCCAGACCAAGCGCGACCTCGCGCAGGCGCGCTACAACGTGCTGCTCGGGCACCTGCGGCTGCGGCAGGCGAACGGGACGCTGCAGCCGGAAGACCTGGCGCGGTTGAATACGCTGCTGGCGCGGTAGGAGACGGGCGGACGCCGGGGTTCGCTGCGCTCACCACCAGCCTACGAAGATTGCGCGGGGCTGCCCCGTAGGCTGGCGGTGCGCGCGAAGCCGCACCCCAGCGATGCGTGCGAAGCGTTACGCCGGCGCACGCGGCGGAAGCAGCGCCAACACCGCCTCCGCCGTCTTCCGCGCCGCCCCCCGATGCGCGGCGGCGAACTGCTCGGCCGCCGCCGAAACCGCGGCCCGCGCCGCCGGATCGCGCGCCAGTGCCACCGCTTCGCGCACGCCCTCCTCAATGTCCCCCACGCGCCGGGCGGCCTGGGCTTCCTGCGCCAGCTGCGCCGCCTCGCTGAAGTTGAACGTATGCGGGCCCATCACGACCGGGCAAGCGCAGGCCGCCGCCTCGATCAGGTTCTGCCCGCCCAGCGGCGCGAAGCTGCCCCCGAGCAGCGCGACGTCGGACATCGCGTAGTACAGGCCCATCTCGCCGAGCGAATCGCCGATCCACACGTCGCCCGGCGTGGGCACCCCATTCCACGCACTGCGCCGCGACACGCTGAAACCCGCCTGCGCCACCAGGGCCGCCACCTCGTCGAAACGCTGCGGATGGCGCGGCACCAGCAGCCACTGCACGTCGCGGTGCGCCGCGATGGCGCGCAGGAACCCGGCCTCCTCGCCCTCGCGGGAACTCGCGAACATCACCACCGGCCGCCCGGACGTGGAGCGCCAGTCGCGCCCCTGCCGCAGCTGCCCCGCATCGGGCGTGGCGTCGAACTTGAGGTTGCCGAACACGCCGCGCACCGTGCCGCCGGCCATCTCCAGCCGGCGCGCGTCGTCGCCCGTCTGCGCCCACACGGCCTCCAGCGCGCCATAGGCCGGGCGCGAAAGGCTGGCCAGCCGCCGCGCCTGCGCCAGCGATTTCTCCGACAGGCGCGCGTTCGCCAATGCGAGCGGAATGCCGCGCGCCCGGCACAGCGCCGACAGGTTGGGCCACACCTCGGTCTCCATCAGCACGCCCGCGCTGGG
>SEAY01000188.1 GCA_004144865.1 Comamonadaceae bacterium | reverse complement strand
CGGCGAGACCTACAACGTCGGCGGCTGGAACGAGAAGCCGAACCTGGAGATCGTCCGCACGATCTGCGGCCTGCTCGATGAGCTGCGCCCGCGTGCCGGGGGCGGGAGCTATTCGGAGCAGATTGCCTTCGTCAAGGACCGCCCCGGCCACGATCGCCGCTATGCCATCGACGCCCGCAAGATCGAGCGCGAGCTGGGCTGGAAGCCCGCCGAGACCTTCGAGAGCGGGATCCGCAAGACCGTCGAGTGGTACCTGTCGCACGGCGACTGGGTGGAACGCGTGCAGAGCGGTGCCTACCGCGAGTGGATCGTGGCCCAGTACACGCAGGCGGCCTGACGGTGAGGATCCTGCTGTTCGGCCGCAACGGGCAGGTCGGCTGGGAGCTGCAGCGCAGCCTCGCGCCGCTCGGCCAGCTGGTTGCGCTCGGCTCGGGCAGGCAGGATGGTCTTTGCGGCGATTTCCACGATGCCGAAGGCATCGCGCGGACCGTCCGCGAACTGCGGCCGGACGCGATCGTCAACGCGGCGGCCTATACCGCGGTGGACAAGGCCGAAAGCGAACCGGAGCGCGCGGAACAGGTCAACGCGGCCACGCCCGGCGTGATCGCGCAGGTCGCCCACCAGATCGGCGCGTGGCTGGTGCACTACTCCACCGACTACGTGTTCGACGGCAACGGCACGCGGCCCTGGCGGGAAGACGATGCGGCCGCCCCGCTGGGCGTCTATGGACGCACCAAGCTCGCGGGCGAACAGCGCATCGTGGCCGCCAACCCCAGGCACCTGATCCTGCGCACGAGCTGGGTGTATGGCGCGCGCGGCGGCAATTTCCCCAAGACCATGCTGCGGCTGGCGCGGGAACGCGAGCAGCTGAGCGTGATCGACGACCAGGTCGGCGCGCCCACGGGGGCCGACTTGCTGGCGGACGTGACGGCGCACGCCCTGCGCGACCTCGCGGCAGGACGGGGCCAGCCCGGGATCTACCACGTCGCCGCCGCGGGCGAGACCACGTGGAACGGCTACGCGCGCTTCGTTGTTGGCAAAGCGCAGCAGGCAGGCGAAATCTTCAAGGCCGGGCCGGACCGGATCCTGCCGGTTCCCAGCTCCGCTTTCCCGACCCCCGCCCGGCGCCCGCATAATTCCCGTCTCGACACCTCGCGCTTCCGCGCAACCTTCCGGCTGGACCTGCCTCCCTGGGAACAGGGCGTTGCACGGATGCTGGAAGAACTTCCTCAGAACTGACATGACGCGACGCAAAGGCATCATCCTGGCTGGCGGCTCCGGCACGCGCCTGCACCCCGCCACCCTGGCCATGAGCAAGCAATTGCTGCCGGTGTACGACAAGCCCATGGTGTACTACCCGCTCAGCACGTTGATGCTCGCGGGCATGCGCGACATCCTGGTGATCAGCACTCCGCAGGACACGCCGCGCTTCCAGCAGCTGCTGGGCGACGGCAGCCAGTGGGGCCTGAACCTGCAGTACGCGGTGCAGCCCAGCCCCGACGGGCTGGCGCAGGCCTTCATCATCGGCGAGAAGTTCGTCGGCAACGATGCGAGCGCGCTCGTGCTGGGCGACAACATCTTCTACGGGCACGACCTCGGCCCGATGCTGCAGAAAGCCGATGCGCAGGCGTCGGGTGCCACCGTCTTCGCCTACCACGTGCAGGACCCCGAGCGGTACGGCGTCGTCGCCTTCGACAAGAGTGGCAAGGCGAGCAGCATCGAGGAAAAACCGGCGCAACCCAAGAGCCATTACGCGGTGACCGGCCTGTACTTCTACGACAACCAGGTGGTGGACATCGCCAAGTCGGTGAAGCCGAGTGCGCGCGGCGAGCTCGAGATCACCGCGGTGAACCAGCACTACCTGGAGAACGAACAGCTGTCGGTGCAGATCATGCAGCGCGGCTATGCGTGGCTGGACACCGGGACGCACGAGAGCCTGCTGGAAGCCAGCCAGTTCATCGCGACCCTGGAGCACCGGCAGGGACTGAAGATCGCCTGCCCCGAGGAGCTCGCCTGGCGCGCCGGCTTCATCGGCGATGCCCAGCTCGAAAAGCTCGCGGAGCCGCTGAAGAAGAACGCTTACGGAAGATACCTGCTGCACGTGCTGCGCGAGGGCCGCAAGGCATGACGGTCACGCCAACCGACCTGCCCGGCGTCCTGCTGCTGCGGCCGAAGGTGTTTGCGGACGAACGCGGCTTCTTCCTGGAGAGCTACAACAAGCGTGTGTTCGAGGAGCTGTCCGGCTGGAGCGGCGAGTTCGTGCAGGACAACCATTCGCGGTCCGCGCGCGGCGTGTTGCGCGGCTTGCACTACCAGGTCCGGCAGCCGCAGGGCAAGCTGGTACGCGTCGTGCGGGGATCGGTCTACGACGTGGTCGTGGACCTGCGCCGGTCGTCTCCCACGTTCGGCCGCTGGGTGAGCGTGGAGCTGAGCGACCGCGAGCATGCGCAGCTGTGGGTCCCGCCGGGCTTCGCCCATGGTTTCCAGGTCACTTCGGAATTCGCGGAGTTGCTGTACAAGACGACCGACTACTACGCTCCGGACAGCGAGCGCTGCCTGGCCTGGGACGACCCGCAGCTGGCGATCCCGTGGCCGGTCGCCAATCCCATCTTGTCCGCCAAGGACCGGATGGGCAAGTCGCTCCCGGAAGCGGAGACTTACCCATGACGGCAGGCAGCAGCGTGGCGCCGCGCGGCGGGTTCGCCGCGGCGTTCACCCGCAACATCAGGGAGTCGCACCAGTACCGGGAGGTGCTGTGGCAGTTCGTGCGGCAGTTCCTGACCCTGCGTTACCGGCGCACCCTCCTGGGGTACCTCTGGACGCTGGTGAACCCCTTGCTGATGATGTCCGTCACGGCCGTGGTGTTCGCCACCCTGTTCAAGCTGGACCTGGCGAGCTACACGGTGTTCCTGTTCGCGGGCATGGTGCCGTGGAACTTCTTCAGCATGAGCGTGACGCAGTCGTGCAC
>SEAY01000009.1 GCA_004144865.1 Comamonadaceae bacterium | reverse complement strand
GTCACGGCCGTGGTGTTCGCCACCCTGTTCAAGCTGGACCTGGCGAGCTACACGGTGTTCCTGTTCGCGGGCATGGTGCCGTGGAACTTCTTCAGCATGAGCGTGACGCAGTCGTGCACCTCCTTCATCCAGAACGAGGGGCTGATCAAGAAGATCTACCTGCCGAAGATCATCTTTCCCCTGAGCCAGTCGATCGGGATGGCCATCGACAGCATGCTTTCGATGGCCGCGCTGGCGCTGGTCATCCTGCCGATGGGAGGGAAGTTCTCGGCGGCGCTGCTGTTCCTGCCGGTCGCCTACCTGCTGCTGTTCGTCTTCGCCTTCGGACTGTCGCTGCTGATGTCGGTCGCGACCGTGTTCTTCCGCGACCTCCAGTACGTCATTGGCGTGCTGATGCAGGCCTGGTTCTTCCTCACGCCCGTCATGTACCGCCACGATGCCCTCACGGGCAAGGTGGCCTGGGTGGTTGCGCTGAACCCGATGGTTTCGTTCATCGAACTGTTCCGCGCACCGCTGCTGCAGGGCCAGATGCCCTCGCTGCATGCGATTGGGGTTTCGGTGGCGGTCGCGCTCGTTTCACTGGTTCTGGGATCCTGGACGCTGCTGGCGCAGGAGAAGAACATCGTTTTCCGGCTTTGATCCAAGCATGTCCAGCATCTCGGTCGAAGACCTCTCCATCCGCTTCCGGATCTACCACGATCGCTCGCCTTCCCTGAAGGACTACGTGGTCGGGCTGGTCAAGCCCAAGAAGCCCACCTCCGTCTCGGATTTCTGGGCCATCAACCACGTTTCCTTCGGCATTTCGGCGGGCGAGCGCGTCGGCATCGTGGGGCACAACGGCGCCGGCAAGAGCACGCTGCTCAAGGCGCTGTGCCGCATCTACGAACCCAGCTCCGGCCGCATCACCGTCCAGGGCCGCATCGCGCCGCTGCTGGAGATCGGCGCCGGCTTCCACCCGGAGTTCGCCGGCCGCGAGAACATCTACCTGAACGGCGCCATCCTCGGCTACAGCAAGAGCCAGCTGCGCGCCATCGAGCAGGAAGTCATCGATTTCGCCGAGATCGAGGAGTTCATCGACACGCCGGTGAAGTACTACTCCACGGGCATGTACCTGCGGCTGGCCTTCGCGCTGGCCACGGCGGTGCAGCCGGAGATCCTCGTGCTCGACGAGATGTTCGCCGGAGGCGACGCGAACTTCGTCCAGAAGGCCACCGCGCGCATGCACAAGGTGATCGAGTCCGCCAGCATCATGGTGGTGGTCTCGCACGACATCAACCTGCTGTCGACCATCTGCACGCGCGTCATCTGGATGGACCACGGCCGGGTGAAGGAGGACGGCCCGGCGCACGAAGTACTCGCGCATTACCGGGAATCGACCGCTGCGGCCGCCGCGCCGCCACCGGCGGCCGTGCCGGCCGAGGCCTGAAGAGCATCAAGGAGCAGACATGGCTGTGAGCGATTGCCGCTTGATCGACCTGCCGCGGATCCAGGATCCCCGCGGCAACCTCACCTTCATCGAAGGATCCTCCCACGTGCCCTTCGACATCAAGCGCGTGTACTACCTCTACGACGTGCCGGGCGGCGCGGAGCGCGGTGCCCACGGCCACCGCAACCTGCAGCAGCTGGTGGTCGCCATGTCGGGATCCTTCGACCTGATCATCGACGACGGCCGCGACAAGCGGACCTTCCACATGAACCGCAGCTACTTCGGGCTCTACGTCTGCCCGATGATCTGGCGGGAGCTCACCAACTTCTCCTCGGGCGCGGTCTGCATGGTGCTGGCTTCCGAGCGCTACGACGAGAAGGACTACTACCGCGACTACGCGGAATTCCTGCGCGATGCGCAAGGAGCACGTTGAATGGCAGTTTCGTTCCTGAACCTCGGCCGGCTGAACGGCGAGATCCGCCCCGCGCTCGACGCGGCCTACCAGCGCGTGATGGCCTCGGGCTGGTACATCACCGGCCCGGAGGTCGAAGCCTTTGAGGCCGAGTTCGCGCGCCACAGCGGCGTGGCGCATTGCGTTGGCGTGGGCAACGGCCTGGACGCCCTCGTGCTGCTGCTGCGCGCGTACGGCATCGGCCCGGGCGACGAAGTGCTGGTGCCCTCCAACACCTTCATCGCCACCTGGCTCGCCGTCAGCCAGTGCGGCGCGACGCCGGTGCCGGTGGAGCCGGACCCGGCGACCCACAACATCGATCCGGCTCGCGCCGAGGCGGCGGTGACGCCGCGCACCCGCGCGATCATGCCGGTCCACCTGTACGGCCAGACGGCGGACATGGATCCGCTGATGCAGCTGGCGAAGCGCCGCAACCTCGTGGTGATCGAGGACGCGGCGCAGTCTCAGGGCGCGGAGTACAAGGGCCGCCGCGCGGGCGGCCTTGGCCATGCGGCGGGCACCAGCTTTTATCCCGGCAAGAACCTCGGCGCGCTCGGCGACGCCGGCGCCGTGCTGACCAACGATGCGGCCATCGCCGACAAGGTGCGGACGCTGCGCAACTACGGTTCCAAGGTCAAGTACGAGCACCTGGAAGCCGGCTACAACTCGCGCCTCGACGAGTTGCAGGCCGCCTTCCTGCGCGCCAAGCTGGCGGTGCTGGACGACTGGAACGTGCGCCGCCGCGCCGTCGCGAAGCAGTACTCGGAAGGGCTGAGGGGCCTGCCGCTGCAGCTGCCCGCGGTGCCCGAATGGGCCGTGCCGGTCTGGCACCTCTACGTGGTGGCGACCCCGCAGCGCGACGCGTTGCGCCGCTTCCTCGAGGAGCGCGGCATCGGCACGGTGATCCACTATCCCAAGCCGCCGCACCTGCAGGACTGCTACCCGGCGTACAAAGACCACGACCTGCCGCTGGCCACCCGGCTGGCGGGCGAGGTCGTGAGCCTGCCGATTTCCCCCGACATGACCCAGGCCGAAGTGGCCGAAGTCATCGCCGCGGTTCGCGCCTTCTTCGGCGGCGCCCAGCGCTGACGCCCAGGCGCCATGAGGGCTGAGGCGGCCAACGCCGTGGATCTCGCCTCGCCCGCACGGGCAGCCGCGGCCGACGTGCGCGGCCGCATCGATGAACTGCTGGCCGCTGGCGACATCGCCGCCGCGCTGCGCGCCATCGAGGACGTGGTCGAGGACGTGGTCTGCGAACCGCTGAACACCGCCGAGATCTACGCCGACGCCTTCCTCGACGCAGCATGCCAGCGCGCGGGTGCCGCCAGCCTCGATGCGTTGCGGCGCGGTGGCGTCGCCGCGGCGCCGGCGGAACACGCTCCAGTGGTGTTCATCGCCAGCCGCCTGCAACCTTCCGGCGGGCACACGGCGGTGCTCGCCGACATCGCCCGCTTCGCGGGCGGCCCGGTGAAGATCCTGCTCACCGGAATTTCGGGGCGCACGGCGCTCACGCAGCTGGACCACCTGTTCGGCGGCATCGCCGACCTCGCGTTCGAAGTGGCGCCGCGCGGCTCGCATTTCGCGCGGCTGCAATGGCTTCAGCAGCGCTTGATCGCATTGCAGCCCGAGACCGTGTGGCTGTTCAACCACCACCAGGACGGCGTCGCCGTGGCTGCGGTGCAGCCGGGGCAGGGCTACCAGCTGAAGTACCTGCACCACGGCGACCATCACCTGTGCCTGGGCGTCACGCTGCCGTTCGGAGAGCACCACGACCCGCATCCGATGGGCTTTCGCAATTGCCGCGACGTGCTGGGCCGCGCCGACAACAAGTACCTGCCGATGGCGATCCCGGATCCGGCGGGTGCACAACCGGCCGCGGGTTCGCGGTCTGGGCCGCTCGTGACCTGCACCGTGGGCGGCCGCAACAAGATCGAGCATGCGTACTGGCCCGCGTATCCCGAAGTGATCGCGGACGTGCTGGCGCAGACGCGCGGGGTCCACGTCCACGTGGGCCGGCTGAGTGCGCCCTACCGCTGGCGCATCCGCCGCGCGCTCGCCCGGCGCGGAGTCGCCGCGACATCTTTCCGCTACGTCCCGTACGTCCGCAGCGTCGCCGCGACGCTGCGGCACGAGCAGGTGGACCTGTACATCGCGTCCTTCCCTTACCCGGGGGCGCGGACGCTGGTCGAGGTGATGGCGGCCGGTGTCGCCGTCGCGGCCCACGACCACTCGGCCCATGCATTCCTGGGCGCGATGGACATGCTGCCGCCCGGCAGCGCCTTCTGGTCGCATCCTTCCGAGCTCCTGCGCTTCATCGCCGCGCAGGACCGGCCGTCCCTGCAGCGGATCGGCCGCGACGCGCGGCTGCACTACGAGGCTTACTACACGCCGAGTGTGATGCGCGACGCGCTCGCCGGGGATCCGCGCGCGCAGCAGATTCCCGCCACCGCCTTCAGGCACCGCAGCGATCCGCTGGCGCAGGCGCTGCGCGTCGCCGGGGAGTTCACCGTGGCGGGCGTGGTGCGGCGCTGGGCGCTGCGGCAGGCCCGCCGGCTACGATCCGCCGTTTTCTAGAAGTCCCTCAGGTGCTCAATCTCGACAAGGGGGCGGAGTTCCGCACCACCTCTGCTGGCCCGCGCGGCGCATGGATCGCCTTCGCGGCGTATTTCGCCGCGCTCCTCGTGCTCACCCCGCTGATCTCGAGCACCCCGCAGTTCCCCTGGGGCACGCCCCTGATGGCCCTGGCGAGGGCCACCAGCTTCGGCGACCCGGTGTCCTTCGCCACCGGGGCGCTCGACATCGCCCGGCACGGCTGGATCACTCCCGAGAACCAGTGGCTGATCCGGCTCTGGCCGCCGGGCTTCATGGTGCTCGAAAGCGTGGTGGTGCGGCTGCTCGGCGAGGACGGCCCGGTCCTCCTACCGCTGCTGGTGCTGAGCGCCCTCGGTTGCGCCACCTGGATGACGCTGCTGCGGCAGTACCTGCTGCGTTCGGGCAACGGTCCCAGGCTCGCCGCCCTCGCGCCGCTGCTGCCGTTCGCCTTTCCGCTCAGCTGGTTCTTCCTCCTGAGCCCGCTGGGCCTGGCGTTCGGCGAGACCTTTTCCATCTCGCTGTACCTGACCGCCTTCCTGCTGGTGCTGCTGGGACTGCGTGCCGGCGCGTGGTGGAAGGCGGTGCTGGCCGCCGTGCTGGCCGGCCTCGCGGTCGCGGGCGCGGCCTACTTCCGCTCGCAGTTCGAACTGCTCGTCCTGTTCCTCACGCTCGGCGGCGGCGCGATCTTCGTGTTCGCGACGCTCGCCTTCCTCTTCCGGAGAAAGACCTTCGTCGGCGCGCGCACGCTCGTGATCGTGGCGGTCACGCTGGTGGTCACGCACGCGGCGATGGCGCCCTGGCGCTACCATAACTTCCTGCACACGCAGGAACCGCGGTGGGTCTACACCTCCGCGGTGGTTTTCGAGAACGCATTGACTCCCGAGGCGCGCTTGAATTCGCTGGGCGCGGGTTTCATCGTGGCCGGTGGCGGCCACCTCGCCTGCAAGCTGGAGCCTGCGTACTGCGGCCAGAAGGATGAGGTCCATTTCTACGGCGCGTTCAGGAAGAACATGGGGGAATGGCTGGCATACAAGGCGCAGCTGGTTGCAAAGTTCTGGATGGCACCGCCCAAGCACGGCGCGCTTTCCTCGGCCGACGTGCCCTCCTCCGTCCTGCAGAAGGCACTCAACCTGGCTTTCCTCGCGATCCTCCTGGCCGGACTCTGGCGCTTGTGGGCCATCCGGCGGGAGCCCGAATTCCCGCTGCAGGCCTGGGTGCAGCTCTCGACCTACGGCTGCCTGCTGGCCGTGTACGCGCTGGTTCACCTCGAGGCGCGCTACTTCTACCTGCCGAAGATCTTCTCCGTGGTCGCCGTTGCGTCACTGATGTCTCCGCGCCGCGCAGGGAGCTCGCATGCCTGACTCCGCCCTCCGGCCGCGTGCCGCGTTCGTCTGGCTGCTGTATGTGGCAGGCCTCGTGGCCCTCGGCCTGTTCGGGCCCTGGGACTGGGACCTGCAACCACCGTGGAATGCTTCCGCTGCCGGGTTCCTGCCGGCGATCAAGCGCGTCCCCTATGGAGACCCGGTGTCGTTCCTCACGGCGGCGCTGGACGTCGCCCGCGGCGGGTGGGTGACGCCCGCGAACTACTGGATCGTCCACCTCTGGCCGCCCGGATTTCCCCTGCTGGAGGGCGCGGCCATCCGGATGGTCGGCGAGGACGGCCCCTTCCTGCTGGTGCTGCTGGTGGCAAGCGCAGCGTGCTCCGCCACCTGGATGGTCCTGCTGCGCCAGCGCCTGCTGCAGTCATGGCCGCCACTGGTGGCCGGCCTCGCTCCCTTGCTGCCCTTCCTGTTTCCGCTGACCGGCCTGTTCCTGCTGAGCCCGCTCGGGCTGTCCTTCGGGGAAACCTTCTCGATCTCCTTCTTCTTCATCGCCTACCTGCTGGCGGTGCGCGCGTACGAACGCGGCTCGAAGGTGGACGCGGTCCTTGCTGGCCTGGCGCTGGCGGCCGCAGCGTACTTCCGCTCCCAGTTCGAGCTGATCGTCGTGTTCCTCACGCTGGTCGCGATCGCGGTCTTCCTGGCCGCCGCCCTGGCGTTCGCACGCGGTCGCCGAAAGCTGCTTCCCGCTGGAACGCTGATGGCCATCGGCATCACGCTGGCGACGGCGCATGTCGCCATGCTCCCCTGGCGGATCCACAACGTGCTCGACGTCGGGCAGCCGGGCTGGGTGCAGACCTCGACGCTGATCGCGGCCAACTCGCTCGCCACCGAGGAAACGCTGCTCGCCGGGCACGCACGCTTCGTCATCGAGGGAGGCGGCCACCTGGCGTGCAAGCTGGAGCCCTCGTTCTGCGGAAAATCCGAACCCCGCTATTTCTACCAGGCGTTCTTCAACCATCCGGCCGCTTGGATCGCGGAAAAATTGCAGAGGCTGCCGACCTACTGGCTGGTGCCACCGCGGCCCGACAACCTGTCGCGGCCCCTCTCCGCCCCCACCGGGCCCGAGGTCCTCGCCAACCTCCTGCTGCTGGCCTGCATTGCGGTATCCATGGTTCGCCTCTGGCAGCTGCGGCGCCACCCGGCCTTCCCCCTGCATGCATGGTTCCAGCTGTCGCTGTATGCGTGCCTAGCGGCCGTCTATACGCTTGCGCACCTCGAAGCGCGGTATTTTTACCTGCCGAAGATCTTCGGTGTCGTCACGCTTCTGCTGCTCCTCTCGACCGGCGTTCGCACTGGGGCGCCCGATGGTGCCGCGGCGGGAAGCCAGCCTGCGAAGCGACGATAATCACGGCTTCGTCGGGGCGAGACGGCAGCAGAAGCGCCACCCCTTTCCAGGAACGAAGGTAAACATGAAAGCAGTCATTCTGGCCGGGGGACTCGGCACGCGCATCAGCGAGGAAACGCACCTCAAGCCGAAGCCGATGGTCGAGGTGGGCGGCAAGCCGGTGCTGTGGCACGTGATGAAGATCTATTCCGCGCACGGCATCAACGACTTCATCATCTGCTGTGGCTACAAGGGCTACGTGATCAAGGAGTACTTCGCCAACTACTTCCTGCACATGTCCGACGTCACGTTCGACATGAAGAAGAACGAGATGGAAGTGCATCATCGCTACGCGGAACCCTGGCGCGTCACGCTCGTGGACACGGGCGAGGCGACCATGACGGGCGGCCGGCTGAAGCGCGTGGCTTCGCACCTCGACGGCGAGAAGGAGTTCTGCTTCACGTACGGCGACGGCGTGGCCGACGTCGACGTGGCTGCGCTGCTCGCCTACCACCGCCAGCAACGCACGCTCGCCACGCTGACGGCGACCTATCCGCCCGGCCGCTTCGGCGCGCTGGAGATCAACGACGGCCGCGTGTCGACGTTCCGCGAGAAGCCGCGAGGCGACGGCGCCATGATCAATGGCGGTTTCTTCGTGCTGTCGCCGAAGGTCATCGACTACATCGCTGACGACAGCACCATCTGGGAGCGCGAGCCGCTGGAGCGCCTGGCCGAGGAGGGCCAGCTTTCCGCGTACCGCCACCATGGCTTCTTCCAGCCGATGGACACGCTGCGCGACAAGCAGCATCTCGAGGAACTCTGGCAGAGCGGCCAGGCCCCGTGGAAGAAGTGGTGATGGACGCCGCCTTCTGGAAGGGCCGCCGCGTCCTGCTGACGGGGCACACGGGCTTCAAGGGTGCGTGGCTGACGCTGTGGCTGGAGAAGCTCGGCGCGGAGGTGACGGGCTACGCGCTGCCGCCCTCCGGCGAGCCGAACATGTTCGCGCTCGTGCACGCCGGACGCGACCAGCGCGCGTCGCAGGACGTGCGTGACCTCGCGACGCTGCGCCAGGTGGTGGAGCGCGCGCAACCGGAAGTCATCTTCCACCTCGCCGCGCAGGCGCTGGTGCGCAAGTCCTACGACGAGCCGGTGGAGACCTATGCCACCAACGTCATGGGCACCGTGCACCTGCTCGAGGCCGCGCGCCGCAGCAAGTCGCTGCGCTCGGTCGTGGTGGTCACCAGCGACAAGTGCTACGAGAACCGGGAATGGCCGTGGGGCTACCGCGAGTCCGATCCCATGGGGGGGTTCGATCCCTACAGCAACAGCAAGGGCTGCGCCGAGCTCGTGGCCGCGGCCTGGCGCAATTCGTACTTCAATCCGGCGCGGCATGCGGAACACGGCGTGGGCCTCGCCACCGCCCGGGCGGGCAACGTGATCGGCGGCGGCGACTGGTCGGCCGACCGCCTGGTGCCTGACCTGCTGCGCGCATTCGCGGGCGGCTACGCGGCGCCCATCCGCAACCGCAATGCCGTGCGCCCCTGGCAGCACGTGCTCGAGCCGCTCTACGGCTACATGATGCTGGCGGAGCGCCTGGCCACCGACGGCCCGCGCTGGGCCGAAGGCTGGAACTTCGGCCCGGCCGACACCGACGCCAAGCCCGTCTCGTGGATCGCCGATGCGCTGTCCCGCGAGTGGGGCGCCGGCGCCCGCTGGGCCGACGACGGCGGCGACCATCCCCACGAAGCCGCCTGGCTGAAGCTGGATTGCTCCAAGGCCCGCCAGCAGCTCGGCTGGCACCCCCGCTGGAACCTCACGCGCGCCCTGCGCGCCATCGTCGAATGGCAGCAGGCGCACCAGCGCGGAGAAGACATGCGCCAGGTCTCGCTGCGGCAGATCGAGGCTTACGAAAGAGATGAACATGACGACTGACGTGACCCTGAAGAAGGGCCTCCTGCGCAAGCAGATCCTGGAGCTCGTACGCCAGTACGGCGAGCTCCCGTCCACCAACCGCTTCGTCCCTGGCGAATCGCTGATCCCGCCGTCGGGCAAGGTGGTGGGCGCGCCCGAAATGGAGATGATGGTCGATGCCTCGCTGGACGCGTGGCTCACCACCGGCCGCTTCAACGCACTGTTCGAAAGCCGCCTGGCCGCCTACCTGGGCGTGAAGCACCTCATCACGGTGAACTCCGGTTCGTCCGCGAACCTGGTGGCGTTCTCGACGCTCACCTCGCCCAAGCTGGGCGACCGCGCCATCCAGCCGGGTGACGAGGTGATCGGGGTGGCCGCCGGCTTCCCGACGACGGTGAACCCCATCATCCAGTGCGGAGCCGTCCCGGTGTTCGTCGACGTCGACATCCCGACGTACAACATCGACGCGCAGAAGCTCGAGGCCGCCGTCGGCCCGCGCACCAAGGCCATCATGCTGGCCCACACGCTCGGCAATCCGTACAACCTGGCGATCGTCAAGGACGTCTGCCGCAAGCACAACCTGTGGCTGGTCGAGGACTGCTGCGACGCGCTTGGCTCCCGCTACGACGGCAAGCTGGTCGGGTCCTTCGGCGACATCGCGACGCTCAGCTTCTACCCCGCGCACCACATCACCATGGGCGAGGGTGGAGCCGTCTTCACGAACAGCGACGAACTGCGCACCATCGCGGAGTCGATCCGCGACTGGGGCCGCGACTGCTACTGCCCGCCCGGCAAGGACAACACCTGCGGCAAGCGCTTCTGCTGGAAGCTGGGCGACCTGCCGGAAGGGTACGACCACAAGTACACGTACTCGCACCTGGGCTACAACCTCAAGATCACCGACATGCAGGCCGCCTGCGCGCTCGCGCAGCTCGATCGCCTCGACGGGTTCGTGCAGGCCCGCAAGGACAATTTCGCCTACCTGAGCGAACGCCTGAAGTCCTGCGAGGAGTTCCTCGAGCTGCCGAAGGCGACGCCGAACTCCGACCCTTCCTGGTTCGGCTACCCGATCACGCTGCGCGAAGGCGCCGGCACCCGGCGCGTCGACCTGCTGACGTACCTGGACCAGCAGAAGATCGGCACCCGGCTGCTCTTTGCCGGCAACCTGGTGCGCCAGCCGTACATGATCGGCCGCAACTACCGCATCTCCGGCGAGCTGAAGAACACCGACCGCATCATGAACGACACGTTCTGGATCGGCGTGTACCCCGGCCTCACCCGCGAAATGCTGGATTACTCGATCGAGCAGATCGAAACCTTCTTCGGGCTGCGCTTCGACTGACCTGGCCATGCAAGCCGCCGACATCATCGCCGAGGACGTCCACGCGCTGCTCGCGGCCACCCGCGCGGACGTGTGGTCGGCGCTGCGCGGCCAGCGGCTGTTCATCACCGGCGGCACCGGCTTCGTCGGCAAGTGGCTGCTCGAAGCGCTGGCAGCCGCCGACGCGGTGATGGATCTCGGCTTGCGCGTGACTGTCCTGACGCGCGATGCATCGGCCTTTCGCCTGCGGCACCCGCGGCTGGCGGCCGCAAGGTTGCTGCAACTGCACGAAGGCGATGTCGCCAGCTTCGCGTTTCCCGCCGGCGCCTTCGACCTCGTGGTGCACGCGGCACTGCCCGCCAGCACCCACGCGCAGGACGCCGCCACGCTGGTGGAAACGGCCCGTGCCGGCGTGCAGCGCGTCGGAGCGTTCGCCACCCAGGCGGGGGTGCAGCGCCTGCTGCACGTGAGCTCGGGCGCCGTGTACGGCCCTGCGGGCGGCGGGATTCCGTTGCGGGAAGACACCGCCTGGGCGCAGCCCGCGCCGAACGCTTATACGGAGGCCAAGCGCGCCGCCGAAACGCTGTGCGCCGGTTCGTGGCCGTTCGAAGTGGCCATCGCGCGCCTGTTCGCATTCGCAGGCCCCTGGCTCGAACCGTCCGGCGGCAGCGCCGCGGCGCAGTTCATCGCGGACGCGGCTGCCGGCCGCGACATCGTGGTGCAGGGCACGGGCGAGGCCGTGCGCAGTTTCCAGTACCCGTCCGACATGGCGCGCTGGCTGCTCACGCTGCTGGTGCTGGCGCCCGGCGGCAGCACGTTCAACGTCGGCAGCGAGGAAGCGGTGAGCATCCGCGAACTGGCTGGGCGCGTCGCCTCCGCGGCGGGCGTGGGCTGCCACGTTCTGGGCCAACCGGCCCCAGGGCTGGCCGGCAACTTCTACGTGCCCGCCACGGCGCTGGCCCGCGAGCAATTCGGGCTCGTCAACACGGTGCCGCTCGATGCGGCGCTGCACCGCACGCTCGCCTGGCGCTCGGCCTCCCAACGTTTTCAGGAAACCGTCGCATGAACGATCTCGACCCGCGCACGCTGCGTCGCCATGTCCTCGGCATGGCCAAGGCCGGCAACGCCGTGCACCTGGGCTGCGCCTTCTCGATCATCGAGCTGGTGGCTCGCCTGTATGCGCGCCACATGCGTTATTCGCCCACCGACCCGCGCGACCCGCAGCGCGACTACCTCGTGATGAGCAAGGGCCACGGCGTGATGGCGCAGTACGCCGCGCTGTATGAGCTCGGCTTCCTGGACCAGGCCGACCTGCACGGCTATTTCTCCGACGGCTCGCGCCTGAAGGGGTTGTCCGATGCGCATGTGCCCGGCTGCGAAGTCACCGCTGGCACGCTGGGCCACGGCCTCTCCGTCGGCGTGGGGCTCGCCCTGGCCGCACAGCGCCGCAAGACGGGCCAGCGCGTCTACGCGATCGTCGGCGACGGCGAACTCAACGAAGGACCGATCTGGGAGGCCGCGCTGTTCGCGGCCCACAACAAGCTGTCGAACCTGTTCCTGATCGTGGATGCCAACGGCTTCCAGGCGATGGGCAGCACCGACGAGGTGATGGCGCTCGGCGATATCGAAGGCAAGTTCGCCGCGTTCGGCTTCGAGGCCGTCACCGTCGATGGGCACGACTGCGATGCGATCGACGCCACGCTGGAGCGGCTCGCCGCCAGCGCCGCCAACGGCCGGCCGAAAGCGATCGTGGCGAAAACCGTCAAGGGCAAGGGCGTCTCGTACATGGAGAACGTCAACGCCTGGCATTACCTGCGCCTGAACGACGACCTGCTGCGGCAGGCGCTGGACGAGATCGGAGCGACGGCATGAGGCAGGCATTCTCGAAGGCCCTGGTGGACGCCGCGACGCGCGACGAGCGCGTGCTGCTGCTGACGGGCGACCACGGCTACGCGCTGTTCGACGATTTCCGCAAGGCGTGTCCCGACCAGTACATCAATGCCGGCATCGCCGAGCAGAACATGGTCGGCGTCGCCGCCGGCCTCGCCAAGGCGGGGTTCCGCCCGGTCGTGTACGGCCTGAGCGCGTTCGTGCCGGTGCGCGTGCTCGAACAGATCAAGATCGACGTCTGCTACGAGGAACTGCCGGTGATCTTCATCGGCGACGGCGCGGGCCTGGTCTACAGCACGCTCGGCACCAGCCACCAGAGCTTCGAGGACATCGCCTGCCTGCGCGCCGTGCCACACGTGGACATCCTTTCGCCCTGCGATGCCGCCGAGACGACCGCCTGCATGCAGGCGGCGTTCGAACGGCAGTCCCCGGTGTACTTCCGCATGGGCAAGTCCGACGTCGGCACGGTGCATGACAAGCCGCTTCCCGGCCTCCGGCGCGGCGCGTTGCTGAAGGTGCGCGAAGGCAAGGGCCCAGTGAGCTTCATCGCCACCGGCTCCATGGTGCGCACCGCCTGCAACGTCGCCGAGGCTTCCGACGCCACGGTGTGGAGCGCGCCCTGGATCCATCCGCTCGACGAGGCCCAGTTGGCCGGGATCGCTTCGCGCTCCCGCGCGTTGGTGACGTTCGAGGAGCACTCGGTGCGCGCCGGGCTGGGGTCCGCCGTCGTCGAACACCTCGCCGAGAACGCGCCGATGCCGGTGCTGCGCATCGGTATCGGGGAGCGCTTCTCCACGACCTGCGGCAGCTATGCCCATGCGCTGCGCGAGCACGGGCTCGACGAGGCCGCGATCGCGCGCCGGGTCCAGCCGTTCGTGACCCGCTTCGATCGGTGAACATCGCGCTGCCAAGGTTCCTGCGCTTCCTGCTCGTGGGTGGCGTCAACACGGTTTTTGGCTATGGGCTTTTCGCGGCGTTCGCCTGGATGGGCCTGCCTTACCCGGTGGCCATCGCGCTGGCGACCGTCCTGGGAGTCCTGTTCAACTACCAGACCACCGGCCGGCTCGTGTTCGACGGCCCCGGGCGCGGCCGGCTCTGGCGCTTCATCGGCGTGTACGTGCTGATCTACCTGCTCAACGTCGCCGCCGTGGCGGTGCTGCTGCGCGCCGGGCTGAACGTGTACGTGGCCAACGCCGTCGCCCTGCTGCCGCTGGTGGCCGCTTCCTATCTCCTGCAACGCAGCTTCGTCTTCCGCTCACCATGAACCAAATCACTGTCGTCACGCCCTGCTTCAATGAAGAGGACAACGTCGAGGAGCTGTACCGGCGGGCGCGTGCCGTGCTGGAGGCCGTGCCGGACCTGGAGTACGCGCACCTGTTCATCGACAACGCGTCGACGGACCAGACCGTGGAGATCCTGCGGCGGCTGGCGGCCGAAGACCCGCGTGTCAAGGTGATCGTGAACGCCCGCAACTTCGGGCACATCCGCTCGCCGTACCACGGCCTCATGGAAGCGCCCGGCGAGGCGGTGATCCTGCTGGTGGCGGACCTGCAGGACCCGCCGGAGCTGATGGCGGAGTTCATCGCGAAGTGGCGTGCCGGCGCCAAGGTGGTCGTCGGCGTGAAGCCGAGCGCGGAAGAGTCCAAGCTGATGTTCACCGTGCGGCGGATGTACTACCGCATGGTGACGCGCATCGCGGACGTGAAGCTGATCCAGAACTTCACCGGCTTCGGCATCTACGACCGGCGGGTGCTCGAGGAACTGCGCAGGATCGGCGACCCGTACCCCTACTTCCGCGGGCTGATCGCCGAGGTGGGCTTCGAACCGCTGCAGATCCCCTACAACCAGCCGCGGCGCAAGCGCGGCATCACCAAGAACAACTTCTACACGCTGTACGACATCGCGATGCTGGGCATCACCTCGCACAGCCGGGTGCCGCTGCGGCTCGCCACCATGGCGGGGTTCGCGCTGTCCGCGGTGAGTCTCCTGGTTTCGGTGATCTACCTGCTGCTCAAGCTCATGTTCTGGGAACAGTTCTCGATCGGCACGGCGCCGATCCTGATCGGCATGTTCTTCTTCGCGTCGGCGCAGCTGTTCTTCATCGGCCTGCTGGGCGAATACGTGGGCGCGATCCTGCGGCACGTGAGCAACCGCCCGCTGGTGGTCGAGAGGGAGCGCATCAACTTCGACGATGCGTCCGGGAACGTGGGCGACGCCAGCGGATTGGGGCAGCTTGCGGGACGCAACACCTGACAGGCGCGTCTTCCATGCCCGGGCTCGTTCCCGTCGTCCACGTCCTCCTCGCCACCTATAACGGAGAGCGCTACCTGCGCCAGCAATGGGCCAGCCTGGAAGCCCAGGAGGGCGCGCGGGTCGTGGTCCACGTCGCCGATGACGGCTCGAGCGACGGCACCGTGGCGCTCCTGCGTGAATTGGGCGCGCAGCCGCGGGGTGCCGTGCAGGAGGTCCGCTGGGTCGATGCACCGCCCCGGCGTTCCGCCACGCGCAGCTTCTTCCTGCTGCTCGCCTCCGCGGTGCGCTCGCAGCCGGACGCGCAGTGGTTCGCCTACTGCGACCAGGACGACGTGTGGCTGCCCGGCAAGCTCGCCGCGGCGCTGGAGGTGCTGGCGCCGCATGCCGGCAGCCCGCGCCCGGCCCTGTATGGCGGCCGCTCCATCACGGTCGACGCCGAAGGCCGCGAGCGCGGCCTGTCACCGTCGTTCGCGCACCCGCCGTCGTTCCGCAATGCGCTGGCGCAGAACATCATGGGCGGCAACACCATGCTGATGAACCGGGCCGCCGCCCTCCTGGTGGCGGAATCGTCGCACCTGGACGTGACCTGGCACGACTGGCTCACCTACCAGCTGGTGGCGGGCGCGGGCGGACTCGTGCACTGGGACGCCCGCCCCTGGCTGCACTACCGCCAGCACGGCGCCAACGTGATGGGCAGCAACCTGCGCTGGCGTGCCCGGTGGGTCCGGCTGACCGCCATGCTGCGCGGGGACTACCGGGACTGGAACCGCCTCAACCTGGCCGCCCTGATGCAACGCGCCGCGGTGCTCACGCATGCCAACCGCGGCGTGCTGGAGGCCTTCAGCCGCGCGCGCGAGGCCGCGATGCCGTGGACGCGCATGCGCTGGCTGCGCCGCAGCGGCGTGCATCGCCAGCGCCGCTCGGAGCAGGCGATGCTGTGGCTCGCTTGCATCCTGCGACGCTTGTGATCCGAATGGACGAGGTTGCCCGCTGCCGCGGATGAGAGAATCGGGCAGGGGACAAGGGAGGAAGAAATCGGATGCTGATCCTGCTGGTTTTGAGTGGGCTCATTGCTTTCCTTGGCTGCGCCGCGCTGCTGCGCGCGGGCCAGGAAAGCTCGCGCAGGTACTGGCAATTGCACGTGCCGCAGCGCTTCCACATCGGGCACGTGCCGCGCCTGGGCGGCGCCGCGATGCTGCTGGCTTGCATCGCGGGCTGGACCTGGATGGCGATTTCCGAGCCGTGGTTCGGCATCGTCAACAGCATTCCGTTCAGCGGGGAGAAGGCGCTCACCTGGATCGTGGTGGCCGTCCTGGGCGGGGCGGCGGGCATCATCGAGGACATGACGCACCAGCTCAAGGCCCGCTGGCGCCTGGTGACCACCCTGCTCGCCGGGATCCTCGCGGTGCTGGTGTTCGGCCTGAGCGTGCCCCGCATCGACATTCCCTACATCGACACGTACTGGCAGGCGATGCCTTGGCTCGGCATGGCGCTCGCGCTGGTCGCCGTCGCGGGACTGCCGCACTCCATCAACATCATCGACGGCTACAACGGCCTGGCCGGACTGCTGACGATCATCACCTGCGGCGCCATCGGTTACGTGGCGTTGCGCGTGGGCGACCGCGAGATCGCCGGCATCATGGTGATCCTGGCCGCGGCCACCGGGGGCTTCCTGTTCTGGAACTTCCCGCGCGGGCTGATCTTCGCCGGTGACGGCGGCGCGTACCTCTGGGGCACCGTCATCGCCATCGCCACCGTGCAGCTGGTCCAGCGCCATCCCGACGTGTCGCCCTGGTTCCCGGTGCTGCTGCTGATCTACCCGATCTGGGAAACCATCTTCTCCATCTGGCGCAAGCTCACCCAGGGCCGCTCGCCCGGCATGGCCGACGGCCTGCACTTCCACCACCTCGTCTTCCGGCGCGTGGTGCGCGGCTTCTTCCACGACGACGAGAAGCGCCGCATGCTGATGCGCAACAACCGCACGTCCCCTTACCTCTGGGCTTTCACGGTCCTGAGCGTCACGCCGGCGATGCTGTTCTACCGCTCCACGCCCTGGCTGCTCGGGTTCATCTTCCTGTTCGTCGTGACCTACCTGTGGGCCTACTGGAGCATCATCCGGTTCCGGATGCAGCGCTGGGTGCCGCGCCGCCGCGGGGACTGAGAAGCCGCCTCCGGAGGCCGGCCGGGCCGCTTGCGGCACAATTTGCGGCAAGCAACCCCGAATCCCCGCCCATGACCGACGTCAACCACATCGCGCCGCGCGACAAGGCCGAGATCCTCGCGCAGGCCCTGCCGTACATCCGCAAGTTCCATGGCAAGACCATGGTGATCAAGTACGGCGGCAACGCCATGACCGATCCCGAGCTGCAGGCCGACTTCGCCGAAGACGTCGTGCTGCTCAAGCTCGTGGGCATCAACCCCGTGGTGGTCCACGGCGGCGGCCCGCAGATCGAGCAGGCGCTCAACCGCCTGGGCAAGAAGGGTGAGTTCATCCAGGGCATGCGCGTGACCGACGCCGAGACCATGGAAGTGGTCGAATGGGTGCTGGCCGGCGAGGTGCAGCAGGACATCGTGGGCTTCATCCACAAGGCCGGTGGCCAGGCCGTGGGCCTGACCGGGCGCGACGGCGGCCTGATCCGCGCCAAGAAGCTCAGGATGGTGGACGCCAAGGACCCGAGCAAGGAGCACGACGTCGGCCAGGTGGGCGACATCGTGGAGATCCACCCGGGCGTGGTGCGCGCCCTGTTGGAAGACAACTTCATCCCCGTCATCAGCCCGATCGGCTTCGGCGAGGAGAACGAGAGCTACAACATCAACGCCGACGTCGTGGCGAGCAAGCTGGCCGAAGTGCTGAAGGCCGAGAAGCTGGTGCTGCTGACCAACACGCCCGGCGTGCTGGACAAGGCGGGCACGCTGCTCACGGACCTGTCCGCCGCGCAGATCGACGGGCTGTTCGCCGACGGCACGATCTCCGGCGGCATGCTGCCCAAGATCAGCGGCGCGCTCGACGCCGCGAAGGCCGGCGTGAACGCCGTGCACATCATCGACGGCCGCGTGCCGCACGCGATGCTGCTCGAGATCCTCACCGACCAGGCCTACGGCACCATGATCCGCGCCGCATGACCCCACCCCCGAAGCGCCTGCGGCGCCTCCCCCTCGAGGGGGCGCCCCCAGCGGCCCGGCGAAGCCGGTTCCGCGGCGGCACTGGAATGATTCAGACATGCGATTGCTGTTAGTAGAAGACGATGTGATGGTCGCCAGCGGCATCAAGCTGGGCCTGGCCAATGCAGGTTACGCGGTGGACTGGGTGGGCAGCGGCGAGCGTGCCGAGGAGGTGCTGCGTTCGGAGGTGTTCGACGCGGCCATCATCGACATCGGGCTGCCCAACATGGACGGCCTGGAGCTCACGCGGCGCCTGCGCCGCCCCGAGATGGCGAGCCAGCACATGCCGGTGCTGATCCTCACCGCGCGCGACGCGCTGCACGACCGCGTGCAGGGGCTGGACCTCGGCGCGGACGACTACATGATCAAGCCCTTCGAGCTGCCCGAGCTGCTGGCGCGCCTGCGCGCGCTGCTGCGGCGCTCGCAGTCGGCGACGTCGGCGGTGCTGAGCTTCGGGCCGATCGAGCTGGATACCGCCAACCGGCGCGCGAGCGCGCAGCGCAACGGCACGGCGGTGCCCATCGAGCTGGGCCCGCGCGAGTGGACGGTCATGGAGTACCTCCTGATCAACGCGCCCAAGCCGGCCAGCAAGGACAAGCTGCTGCAGGCCCTGACCGGCTGGGACAAGGAGATCACGCCCAATGCCGTGGAGGTGTACATCTCGCGGCTGCGCGGCAAGCTCGAGCCCTACGGCGTGGCGCTGCGCTCCATCCGCGGCTTCGGCTACCGCCTCGAACTGCGGCCCGCCGAGGGCCAGTGAGGCCCTTCCTCCGCCCGGCGACGCCGCGTCCGCGCAGCCGGGCGGCGGACGTGCTGGGGGTCACCTCCGGGCTGCGGCGGCGCCTGCTGGTGATGCTGATCGCGCCGCTGATCCTGCTGGCGGTGCTCAATGCGTGGTTCGACTACCGCTCCGCCGACAACGTCGCGGCGCAGCAGGACCAGCGCCTGCAGGCGCTCGTTCCGCTGGTGGCGGACTCCGTGATCGGCGACGCGGGCGAGCGGCCGTTGCTGATGCTGGCGCCGCCGGTGGAGGAGTTCCTGAAGGAGCGCCCGGGGTCCACCGGCTACGCGATCCTGGATCTCGACGGCCACGTGGTGCACGGCGACAGCTGGCTGGGAGGATTGCCGCCCACCGACAGCGAGCCCGAGTTCCACAGCGAGGAGCATGGGGGTGCCACCTGGCGCATCGTGCGCCAGCGCCAGCGCACCGTGTTCGGCGACGTCGTGGTGGCGGTGAGCGACAGCTCGGATCCGCGCCAGCAGTGGGCGCGATCCATCCTCTACAAGGTGCTGCTGCCCAACCTCGTGCTGATCGCCGCGGCGGCCTTCGCGGTGCGCTGGGCCGTGCAGCGCGCGCTCAAGCCGCTGCTGGCGCTGAAGGAGGCGGTCGAGCGCCGCTCGCCGCGCGACCTGAGCGCCATCGATGAGACGGCCTCGCCCGAGGAGGTGCGCCCGCTGGTGGATTCGCTCAACCGGCTGTTCCAGCTGGTGAACGCGCAGGCCGAAAGCCAGCGGCGCTTCGTGGCGGACGCCGCGCACCAGCTGCGCACCCCGCTCGCGGGGCTGCAGGCGCAGGTGGAAGCCTGGGCGCAAGCCGCGGGCACGCGGCCGGAAGGCAACCTGGCGCTGCCGACCGAGCAGGTCTACAAGCTGCGCAATGCGACCCGTCGCACCTCGCAACTCGCAAACCAGTTGCTGGCCCTTTCGCGCGCGGACGCGCGGGGCATGCAGGTCCAGCCGCAGCAGCGCGTGGACCTCAAGGCGCTGTGCGAGGACAGCCTGCAGGCGCATCTCGACGCGGCCACCTCGCGCGGCATCGACCTCGGGCTCGACGTCGAAGCGGCCGGCGTGATGGGCCACGAGTGGCTGCTGCGCGAGCTGCTGTCCAACCTCGTCGACAACGCCGTGAAGTACTGCGACGACGGCGGCACCGTCACCATCCGTTGTGGCCTCCGCGAGGGTCAGCCCTTTCTCGAAGTGGAAGACGACGGCCCGGGCGTCGCGGCCGCGGAGATGCCGCGCATCCTGGAGCGCTTCTACCGCGTGCAGGGCACCGCGGGCGAGGGCAACGGCCTGGGCCTCGCCATCGCGGAGGAAATCGCGCGCGTGCACCACAGCCACCTGCAATTGCAGCCGGGTGCCGGAGGGCGTGGCTTGAAAGTCACACTGCCGCTGCCGGGGTAAGCACCTACTCGAGGCGGCGCCTGCATTTCCCGCGGATCAGTTGGGGGAATCCCACGGTTGGGTATGCGAGAATGAGCCGCAACCGCTGATCTCCAGACCTTATGTCGCACGCCGAGCTCGATTCCCTCGAACCCACGCCCGGGAGCGAAACGCCCGCAGCCGCGGTGCGCAAGCGGCCCAAGCCCGGCGAGCGTCGCGTGCAGATCCTGCAGGCGCTGGCGACGATGCTGGAGCAGCCGGGCGCGGAGCGCATCACCACGGCGGCCCTCGCGGCGCGGCTGGACGTGAGCGAAGCCGCCCTGTACCGCCACTTCGCCAGCAAGGCGCAGATGTTCGAAGGCCTGATCGAGTTCATCGAACAGAGCGTCTTCACGCTGATCAACCAGATCGCCGAGCGCGAGCCGGCTGGCCCCGCGCAGGCCGGGCGCATCGTGGCGATGCTGATCCAGTTCGCCGAGAAAAACCCGGGCATGACCCGCGTGATGGTGGGCGACGCGCTGGTGTTCGAGAACGAGCGCCTGCAGCAGCGCATGAACCAGTTCTTCGACAAGGTGGAGGCCTCGCTCAAGCAGTGCCTGCGCAGCGCCGACGGCGCCACGCCGACCGTGGACGCGTCGGTGCGCGCCTCGGTGCTCACCGCCTTCATCGTCGGCCGCCTCCAGCGCTTCGCGCGCTCGGGCTTCAAGCGCGCGCCGTCGGAGCACCTGGAAGCGAGCCTGGCCCGCATGCTGTAATTCGCGGGTGCTCCGGATCCGCCTCGCCGGCGAGGATGCGCTCCTGCATCCCACCGGCACCCTCTACCTTTCCGCCACCCGCACGCTGCTGGTCGCCGACGCGCATTTCGGCAAGGCCGTGAGCTTCCGCAAGCTGGGCGTGCCGGTCCCGCGGGGCACAACGTCGGAGACGCTCGCCAAGCTCGATGCGGCCGTCGCCGAAACCGGCGCCGGTCACGTCGTGTTCCTCGGGGACTTCCTGCATTCCGTCCGCTCGCATGCGGCGGGCACGCTGGGCGTGCTGCAGGCCTGGCGCGACAGCCATGCGGCGCTGGCACTCACCCTCGTGCGTGGCAACCACGACGACCGGGCCGGCGATCCTCCGGCCAGCCTCGGCTTCAAGGTGGTGGACGAGCCGCTGCGCCTGGGGCCCTACGCGCTATGCCATCACCCACGCCCGATGGATGGCGCCTACGTGCTGGCGGGCCACTGGCATCCCTGCATCAGCGTGAGCGGACGCGCGTTCGAGCGCCTGCGGCTGCCCTGCTTCTGGCTCGGCGATGACACGGGGCAGCTGCCGCGCCAGGCCGTGGGTGTGCTGCCTGCTTTCGGCAGCTTCACCGGCATGCACCGCATCGAGCCGCGGGCCGGCGACCGCATCTTCCCGATTGCGGGAGACGTGGTGCGCGCGCTGCCTTCGCTGCCTGTGCCGTAACGGCCGCGTCGGTCCGCGGCTGACAGCGGCCGTCAATGTGCTCCGGCGGCCGCGCGACGCGGCTGCACGTGCAATGGTGGAGTCAAAACCATACCAAGGGAGCCTGCATGAAATTCACGCTGTTGGCCGCCGCGGCCGTCCTGGCCGCCCCGGCGGCGTTCGCGCAATCCGCGACCGTCCACTCCAGCACCACCGTCACCGCGCCCGCCGGCGTCGTGGTTTCGAGCACGTACTCGCCGGTCTCGCAGCGTCCGCTGCCTGCAGGCGCGGTGGCGCAGGCGCAGGTCATCGCGCCGGTAGCCGTCGTTTCGTCCTCGGGCTCGTCCACGGCGGTGATGGGCGCCTCCGCTGCACCCGTGACGCGCTACTGGTTCAACGTGCCGCGTGACATCGACGAGCGCGCCGAGTTCCTGCGCTGGCAGCGCCTGCTGTGACCCCCTGCATCCCCACTGAACCGAAGGAGTTCCAGATGAAGAAAGCCATCCTCGCCGCCGCCCTGGCGGCAGCCGCCACCGGCGTGTTCGCGCAGGCTGCGGTGCAATCCAGCACCAACATCGCCGTCACCTCCGGCACCGGCGCCGTGGTGACGCCCGGCGTTTCCACCAGCACCGTCGTGAGCGGCCCGATCCGCACCGTCGAAGTGCTGCCGAAGCCGACGATCGACGGCGCGGTGATGGCCCAGGCGGGCAGCACCGAGACCGTGAACGGCAACACCAAGGTCGTCACCACCCGCTATTGGGTGAACGTGCCCCCGGGTGCCAACGTCGACGACGAGTTCGAGCGCTGGAAGCGGCTGAAGTAAGTCGGCTCTAGCCGATTCGCGCGCCGACCTTCGCGCCGGCCGCGACGATCTCGGCCCACGTCTGGTCGTCGAGCGCGATGCCATCGGCCTCGCGTTCGCGGCGCGCCCTGCGTTCCGGCTCGCCCGCGAGCAACACGCCGTCGGAGCCGGGCGCGGGCGGGCTTTGCCGCAGCCAGTCCGCGAAGGCGAGCGCTTCGCGCGCGAAAGCTTCCTGCGTGCCCAGCTTGCGCGGATCGACCACGATCGTGAACATCCCGTTGATCACGGCACGCAGGTTGTCGGCGGGCCGGTGCCACGTGCCGCTGCCGGTGAGCGCGCCGCCCAGCAGCTCGCAAGCCACCGCCATGCCGTAGCCCTTGTGTTCGCCGAACGCGAGCAGGGCGCCGAACATGCCGCCCGGTTGCGGAACGACCACCACGCCGGGGTTGCTCGTCGGTTGCCCCTTCTCGTCGATCAGGTAGCCCGGCTCCACCTGCCGGCCCTCGTTGTGCGCCACGCGCATCTTGCCCTGCGCGACGCGGCTGGTCGCGAAGTCCAGCACGAAGGGATCGCGTCCTTCCATGGGGATGCCGACACAGAACGGGTTGGTGCCGTAGCGCCCGTCGCCGCCGCCCCAGGGCGCCACCACGGGACGGGACTGCACGTTGACGAAATGGATGGAGACCAGGCCCTTCGCCACGGCCATCTCGGCGAAATGCCCGATGCGTCCCAGGTGGTGCGCGTTGGCCAGCGCCATCACGCAGCTGCCGGTCTCCTGCGCGCGCGCGATGGCGCGTTCCATCGCCTGCACCCCGACGACCTGTCCGTAGCCGCGCCGTCCATCCAGCGCCAGCAGGCTGCCGGCGTCCAGCTTCACCTCCACGCCGGTGTTCGGCTTGAGGCCGCCTTCGAGCACGGCGTCGATGTAGCGCGGCACCATGCCCACGCCATGCGAGTCGTGGCCGCTCAGGTTGGCGAGCACCAGGTTGTCGGCGACCTGCCGGCTCTCCGCTTCGGCGCTGCCGGCGGCGGCCAGGATCTTCGCGACGGTGGCGCGCAGCTGCGCAGCCGTGGCCTTGCGTGTCATCTTTTCGTGTCCCTCACATCACCGCGCCGACTTGCCACGGCACGAATTCGTTCTGGCCGTAGCCATGCTGTTCGCTCTTGCTGTGCTCGCCCGAAGCGGTGGCCAGCACGAGGCGGAAGATCCGCTCGCCCATCTCCTGGATGGAAGAGCGGCCGTCGATGATCTCGCCGCAGTTGATGTCCATGTCCTCTTCCTGCCGCTGCCACAGCGCCGTGTTGGTGGCGAGCTTGAGCGAAGGGGAGGGCGCGCAGCCGTAGGCGGAGCCACGTCCCGTGGTGAAGCAGATCATGTTGGCGCCGCCCGCCACCTGGCCGGTGGCGCTCACCGGGTCGTACCCGGGCGTGTCCATGTAGACGAAGCCGTGGGCCGTCACCGGCTCGGCGTACTCGTACACGGCCTGCAGGTTGGTGGTGCCGCCCTTGGCCACGGCGCCCAGCGACTTCTCCAGGATGGTGGTGAGGCCGCCGGCCTTGTTGCCGGGCGAGGGATTGTTGTTCATCTCGCCTTCGTTCATCTTGGTGTAGTGCTCCCACCAGCGGATCCGCGACACCAGCTTCTCGCCCACCTCGCGCCGCACGGCGCGGCGCGTCAGCAGGTGCTCGGCGCCGTAGATCTCGGGCGTCTCCGAGAGGATCGCCGTGCCGCCATGCGCCACCAGCAGGTCCACCGCCGCGCCGAGAGCCGGGTTGGCGCTGATGCCGGAATATCCGTCGGAGCCGCCGCACTGCAGCCCGATGGTGATGTGCGCCGCGCTGCAGGGCTCGCGCCTGGCGCGGTTGGCCGCCGGCAGCATCTCCTGCACGAGTGCGATTCCCTTCTCCACGGTGCGGCGCGTGCCGCCGGTGTCCTGGATGTTGAACACGCGCAGCGTGTCGCCCTCGCGCAGGCTGCTGTGCGCGAGCCAGGCGTTGATCTGGTTGGCCTCGCAGCCCAGGCCCACGACGATCACCGCGGCGAAGTTGGCGTGCGTCGCGTAGCCGGCCAGCGTGCGCTCCAGGATCTGCATGCCGGTGCCCTCGGTGTCCATGCCGCAGCCGGTGCCATGCGTGAGCGCCACCACGCCGTCGACGTTGGGGTAGTCGGCAAGCGCCTGCGGATGCGTCTGGCGCGAGAAATGGTCGGCGATCGCCCGCGCAGCGGTGGCGGAGCAGTTCACGCTGGAGAGCACGCCGATGTAGTTGCGCGTGGCGACGCGGCCGTCGGGGCGCTTGATGCCCATGAAGGTCGCCTCGCGCCGCGGCGGCTCGGGCTTCACGTCGGCGCCGAACGCGTAATCGCGCGCGAAGTCGCCCCCGTTGGGCCCGACGTCCAGGTTGTGCGTGTGCACGTGCTCGCCGGCGGCGATGGGCTTGCTGGCGAAGCCGATGATCTGGTTGTAGCGCCGCACGGGCTGGCCGGTGGCGATGTCCCGCATGGCGATCTTGTGGCCGGGCGGGATGAGGCCGCGCGCGGTGACGTTCTCCACGGTGGTGCCGCCCACGAGTTGCGAGCGGGCGATGAGGACGTCGTCGGCGGGATGGAGTCGGATGAAGGGTGTCATGCGGGGGGTCCGGTTTCCCGTCATCCCCGCGCAGGCGGGGAACCAGGGCGTTCAGCACGGGAGCCCTGGATTCCCGCCTGCGCGGGAATGACGGGGATCAATAGAACATTTTCGGCAGCCAGAGTACGGCCTTCGGCAGGTAAGTGATGAGCGCCAGCGAAACCAGCAGCGGCACCAGCCACGGCAGGATGGCAATCGTGGTCCGCTCCACGGACAGCTTCGCCACCCGCGCCAGAACGAACAGCACCATCCCCATGGGCGGGTGCAGCAGCCCGATCATGAGGTTGAGCACCATCACCAGGCCGAAGTGCACGAGGTCGATGCCCAGCTGCTGGCAGATCGGCACCAGGATCGGCACGAGGATCGTGATGGCGGCGGTCGGCTCCAGGAAGCAGCCTACGAACAGCATCAGGACGTTGGCCAGCAGCAGAAACACCCACTGCTCCTGCGTGAACGACAGCACCCAGCCCGAGATCGCCGCGGTCACGCCGGTGGCGGTGAGCATCCAGCCGAAGATGCTCGCCGCCGCGACGATGAACAGCACCGTGGCCGTGGTCTCCACCGTGTCGAGGCAGATCTTGACGAACATCTTCCAGTTCAGCGTGCGGTACCACAGGAAGCCGAGCGCCATGGCCCACAGGCAGGCGGCGATGGCGCCCTCGGTGGGCGTGAACACGCCGGTGGTCATGCCGCCGATCAGCAGCACGGGCGTCATGATCGGCAGCACCGCCTGGAAGCGGAAGATGCGGTCGAGGGTGAAGAGGACGATCGCGGCACCGAGCACGGTGAGCTGCGGCTGCAGGCCCGCCTTGGCGATCAGCAGCCAGAGTGCGAGGGGCCAGGCGATCACCACCGCGGTCTCGGCCAGCGCCTTGCTCACGCGCGACCACTCGAACTTGATGTCGCCGCCCCAGCCGTTGCGGTGGGCGAAGTAAGCCACCGTCAGCATCATCAGCAGCGCCATGCCCACGCCGGGCAGGATGCCCGCGAGGAACAACGCGCCCACGCTCACGTTGGCCATCATCCCGTAGATCACGAAAGGCAGGCTGGGCGGGATGATGGGCCCCAGCGTCGCGGAGGCCGCCGTGACCCCGACGGCGAATTCGGTGGCGTAGCCATGGTCCTTCATGGCCTTGATCTCGATGGTGCCCAGTCCCGCGGCATCGGCGATGGCCGTGCCGCTCATGCCGGCGAACACCACCGAGCCCACCACGTTCACGTGGCCCAGGCCGCCCTTGAGCCAGCCTACCAGCGCCAGCGCGTAGTTGTAGATGCGGTTGGTGATGCCGGCGTTGTTCATCAGGTTGCCGGCCAGGATGAAGAAGGGCACGGCCAGCAGCGGGAAGCTGTCGATGCCGCTCACCATGCGGTGGATCACCACGAAGGGGGGCAGGCTCCCGGTGCCCTGCGCGTGCTGCCACAGGATGTAGACCAGGGCGGAGCCCGCCATCGCGATGGCCACGGGAAGCCCGCCGCCCATGAGCAGCAGGAAGAGGACCTTGAGCATGCGCTGCCTTCGTTCTAGTTGTCGGTCATTTCGGTCATGGGGCGCTCCAGCACCGTCCAGCCGCGCTGCCGGTGCCGGCGGGCGATGCCGATCGCGCGCACGGTCATCATGGCGAAGCCGAGGAGCGCCGTGGCGTAGACCCAGTTCATCGGAAGGTCCACCATCGTCATGCGCGAGTTGCTGCCCAGTCGCACCATCATCATCACCGTGAGCACCACCGCCGCCCCGAAGAACGCGATGCGCAGCACGTCGACCGCCGTCGCCATCACGCGCGCCATGCCCGGCGGCATGTAGCGGTAGAAGAAGTCCACCTGGATGTGGTTGTTCTTGATCACGCCTATCGTCGCGCCGGTGAACACCGTCGCGATCAGCAGGTAGCGCGCGATTTCCTCCGTCCACGCCGCGGAGTCGTTCAGCACGTAGCGGGTGACGAACTGGTAAACCACGACGCCGCCCAGCACCCAGAAGAAGCCCAGCGCGACCCAGGCCTCCCAGGGCGTGCCGGAGAGGTCGACCGCCTCGTCCTGGGCATGGAACTGGCCGTCCTCGCCCAGCACGTGCGGCATGTCGTCGATGGTGTGCACGCCGGCGTGCGCGCGGGCGGGTCCCCCGCCCACGCCGGCGCCTTCGGTCGCTTCGCGCAGCGCCGCCATCACTTCAGGCCGACGATGCGGTCCCAGTCCTTCTTGTCCAGCTTCATGGATTCGAAGGAGATGTTCTTCAGCACGTGCTGCTGGAAGGCACCGCGATCGACCGTGACCACGTTGATGCCCTTCTTCTTGAACTCGTCGACGAGCTCGCCCTCGCGCTTGCGGATGTCGTTGGTGGCGCGCTCGGCAGCCTCCTGCGTCACGTCGGCCAGGATCTTCTGTTCCGCCGGCGTCAGCTTGCCCATGAGCGTGGGCGACACCACGGTCAGCAGCGAGTCCGCGATGTGGCCGGTGAGGATGATGTTCTTCTGCACCTCGAAGAACTTCTTGGCCTCGATGGTGGGCAGCGGGTTTTCCTGCGCGTCCACGGTGCCGTTCTGCAGGGCCAGGTAAACCTCGGCGAAGGCGATCGGCGTGGGATTGGCGCCGCAGGCGCGCGGCAGCGCGGTGTAGGCCGGCGCATCGGGCACGCGCATCTTCAGGCCCTTCATCTGCTCGCAGGTGGTGAACAGCTTGTTGCTGGTGGCGTGGCGAGCACCGTAGTACGTGAGCGCGGTCACGGTGTTGCCGGTGGCTTTCTTGTAGCCCTCGGTCAGCTCCTTGAACACGTCGCTCTTGCTGTACTTGATGACGTGGTCCGCATCGCGGAACGTGAACGGGTAGTAGCTCACCGCCAGCCGCGGGAACGAGCTGGCCGCGAAGGAGGCGCCGGTCAGGATGATGTCCACCGTGCCCAGCTGCAGGCCCTGGTTGATCTCGCTTTCCTTGCCGAGGCTGGAGGCCGGGAAGACCTGGATCTCGTACTTGCCGTTGGTGCGCTTCTTGAATTCCTCGCCCGCCCACACCGACCACTTGTGGTACGGCTCGGACGTCTCGTAGACGTGGGCCCACTTCAGCTTGGTCTGCGCGTGCGCCGGTGCGGCGGCAGCGGCGGCCAGCGCGCAGGCCGCGATGAGTTTCAGGGTGAGGCGTTTGCTCATGGCTTGTCTCCTTTGGGTTTTCTCTCTGGCGTCAGGGATGGTTGGCGCGGCGCCAGCTCGCGCTGTATCGGGTGGTGGCTTTCTTCAGGTGCTGCTGCATGGCCGCGCGGGCCGCCTGCGGCTCGTGCGAGCGGATCGCGTCCAGGACGGCCTCGTGCTCCACCACGGCGGCGCTCCAGGAGGCGGGGTTCTCGAAGTAGTCGCCCAGGCGGGAGAAGAGCGGGCCGTGGCGCGCGCTCCAGTAGCTGCGCACGGTGTCGGAAAGCACCTCGTTGCCGCAGGCCTGGGCGATCGCCGTGTGGAAGGCTTCGTCGCCGGCGCGCGGCTCGATGCCGGCTTCGGCGTCCTCGCGCATGCTCTCCAGCGCGCCGGCCATCGCGGCCACGTGCGCCTTGCGCGCATGGCGCGCCGCCAGCGCCGCGACTTCGCCTTCCACCAGTTCGCGGGCGCGCATCAGTTCCAGCGGACCCCAATCGGTCCCGGTGCCATTGCCGTTGCCCGGAGCGCGGGCGCCGCCGCGCCGATGCGGCGGCTGCACGTAGATGCCGGAGCCGGTGCGCACCTCGACCCAGCCTTCCACCTCCAGCGCGATCAGCGCCTCGCGCACCGAGGGGCGGCTCACGCCCAGCTGCCGCGCCAGGTCGCGCTCGGCGGGCAGCCGCGCCCCACCCTCGAACTCGCCGCCCGTGATCAGGCCACGCAACTGCTCCGCGATCTGGCGGTACAGGCGATTGGACTCGACGGTCTGCAGGGGCATGGAAGGGGGGCTAGGGTTGTTGCTGACTGGCCAAGTGGTCAGGCCAATTACTATCCGTCCCGTGGCCATGCGGCCGCATCGGGGTGTTCCCTAGCCCCGCACGAAGGAGCAAGCAGTGCGACTGAAGAACAGGACCGCCCTCGTCACCGCCGCGGGCCAGGGCATAGGACGCGCGAGCGCGATGGCGCTCGCGGCCGAAGGCGCGCAGGTGTGGGTGACGGACGTCAATCCGAAGCTCCTCGACAGCTTCGAGGGCGTGACAGGCGTGCGCTGCGTGCAGCTCGACGTGCTGGACAAGGACGCCATCGCGCGCGTGATCGGCGGCATGCCGGCGATCGACGTGCTCTTCAACTGCGCCGGCTTCGTGCACGGCGGCACGGTGCTGCAAGCGACCGACGAGGAGTGGAATTTCGCGCTCAACCTGAACGTGCGCGCGCAGTTCTGGGCCATCCAGTCGGCGCTGCCGCGCATGCTGCAGAACGACGAGGGGCGCGGCCGCGGCAGCATCATCAACATGGCCAGCGTGTGCAGCAGCATCAAGGGCCTGCCCAACCGCTTCATCTACGGCACCACCAAGGCCGCGGTGATCGGCCTGACCAAGAGCGTGGCCGCCGACTACGTGGCGCACGGCATCCGCTGCAATGCGATCTGCCCGGGCACGGTGGATACGCCCTCGCTGCAGGATCGCATCAACGCCAATGCCGATCCGGAGGCGGCGCGCAAGGCCTTCATCGCCCGCCAACCGATGGGCCGGCTCGCCACGGCCGAGGAGATCGCGCCCATCGTGGTCTACCTCGCCAGCGACGAATCGGTGTTCGTGACCGGCCAGGCCTATGCGGTGGACGGAGGCATCACGCTATGAACCTGCTCGATTTCCATGGCCGCCATGCGGTGGTCACCGGCGGCGCCACGGGTCTCGGCTTCGCGATCGCGCAGCGCCTCGTCGCCTCGGGCGGCACCGTGAGCCTGTGGGACCGCGACCTCGCGCAGGGCCGGCAGGCCGCCGAGAGGCTCGGCGAAGGCTGCGGCTTCGTGCAGGTGGACGTGCGTGACGAGATCTCCGTGCGCGACGCGGTGCAATCGACGGTGCGCCGCTCGCAGCGCATCGATGCGCTGGTCAACAGCGCCGGCGTCACCGGGCCCAACACGAAGCTGTGGGACTACCCGGTGGATGCTTGGAAGGACGTGTTCGACGTCAACGTGCACGGCCTGTTCCTGTGCTGCCGCGAGGTGGTGCCGGTGATGCGCCAGGCCGACTACGGGCGCATCGTCAACATCGCCTCGGTGGCGGGCAAGGACGGCAATCCCAACGCCAGCGCTTACAGTGCGAGCAAGGCTGCCGTCATCGGCCTCACCAAGTCCCTCGGCAAGGAACTCGCGGACACCGGCGTGCGCGTGAACTGCGTAACGCCGGCTGCGGTGAGGACGGCGATCTTCGACCAGATGACCGAGGCGCACATCCAGTTCATGCTCTCCAAGATCCCGATGGGACGCTTCGGCACCACCGAGGAGGTCGCGGCGATGGTCGGCTGGCTGTGTTCGGAAGAATGCTCCTTCTCCACGGGCGCGGTGTTCGACCTGTCCGGCGGCCGCTCCACCTACTGACGACAAAAAGGAACCGAAGAATGAAACTCGTGCGCTATGGCAACCCCGGCAAGGAGAAGCCCGGCCTCATCGACGACGACGGCAAGCTGCGCGACTTGAGCGGGGTCGTGCCGGACATCGGGCCGGAACAGCTGGGCGCCGTGGGCCTGGCCCGCATCCGCAAGGCCAATCCGGCCAAGCTGCCGGCCGTGCGCGGCAACCCGCGCTTCGGCTGCCCGGTGGCGCACGTGCCCAAGTTCATCGCCATCGGCCTGAATTACTCGGACCATGCCGCCGAGTCCAACATGCCGATCCCGGCGGAGCCCATCGTCTTCATGAAGGCGACCAGCTGCATCCAGGGGCCCAACGATCCCGTCATGCTGCCGCGCGGATCGGTCAAGACCGACTGGGAGGTGGAGCTGGGCGTGGTGATCGGCACGCGCGCGCGCTACGTGCCGATGAACAAGGCGCTGGCGCACGTGGCCGGCTACGCGGTCGTGAACGACGTGAGCGAGCGCGAGTACCAGCTCGAGCGCGGCTCGCAGTGGGACAAGGGCAAGGGCTGCGACACCTTCGGCCCCATCGGCCCCTGGCTGGTGACGACCGACGAGATCGACAACGTGCAGCGCCTGGAGATGTGGCTCGACGTGAACGGCAAGCGCATGCAGACCGGCAACACCCGCACCATGATCTTCAACGTGGCGAAGCTGGTGAGCTACTGCAGCCACTTCATGACGCTGGAGCCCGGCGACGTGATCACCACGGGCACGCCACCCGGCGTGGGCCTGGGCATGAAGCCGCCGACGTACCTGAGGAAGGGCGACGTGATGACGCTGGGCATCCAGGGGCTGGGGGAGCAGCGGCAGCTGGTGGTGCCTTTCAAGGCTTGATGCGTCCCCTCGCGGGCG
Source organism: Comamonadaceae bacterium (assembly GCA_004144865.1). Classification (GTDB taxonomy): domain Bacteria; phylum Pseudomonadota; class Gammaproteobacteria; order Burkholderiales; family Burkholderiaceae_C; genus Ramlibacter. The sequence continues at coordinate 23,399 of SEAY01000009.1, read as the reverse complement.
GGGACCGCTCCGTCGTCCCCGCGCAGGCGGGGACCCAGGGCTTTCGGGAGCGGCGCTTTGCGCCGCTTTGTCTCTTGGGAGCCCTGGATTCCCGCCTGCGCGGGAATGACGAGGGGCTAGGCGCGGGGCTCTAAAACCCCGCCCCCTGCCCAAGGCCCCGGGTTCTGGTGCAAAATAGAACGACCGTTCGTTTTATTTTGCCCAAGCCCCTGCCATGTCCGTCACCGCCATGCCCATGAAACCCGGCCGCAGCCCGGCGGGCAAGGCCTTGCAAAAGGGCCAGCAGACCAAGGCGGCCATCGTCGATGCCGCGCTGGGCCTGGCCACGCAGATCGGCGTGGAAGGCCTGTCGATCGGCGCGCTGGCCGAAGTCACGCAGATGAGCAAGTCGGGCGTGTTCGCCCACTTCGGCTCGCGCGAGGAACTGCAGATCTCCGTGATCCGCGAGTACCACCACCGCTTCGAGCAGGAGGTGTTCTATCCCGCGCTGTCGCAACCGCGCGGGCTGCCGCGCCTGCGCGCCATGTTCGCGAACTGGATGAAGCGCACCTCGGTGGAGCTGGATTCCGGCTGCATCTACATCAGCGGCGCCGTCGAGTTCGACGACCGCCCCGGGCCGGTGCGCGATGCGCTCGCCTCTTCCGTGCAGACCTGGCATGCCGCCATGAAGCGCGCCATCACCATGGCCAAGGAGGAGGGCCACCTCGGCCCCGCCACGGACGAGGAGCAGATGCTTTTCGAGACGCATGGCCTGATCCTGGCCCTCCACTACGAGGCCAGATTCCTGAAGAATCCCGGTTCCATCGCCCGTGCCAATACGGGCTTCGAGAACATCCTGCGGCGCTATGGGGCGCAGCCCGCCGCCGCAGCCAAGACTTCCAGCAAACCCGCCCGACCGGCCAAGAGCGCCAAGGAGTAAGAGAAGATGCCCGTCTACAACCCGCCCCTGCGCGACATGCAGTTCGTCATCCACGAGCTGCTGAACCTGACCGAGGAACTCAAGGACTGCCCCCGCCACGCGGACCTCGACGTCGACACCGTGAATGCGGTGCTCGAAGAGGGCGGCAAGTTCGCCGCGGAAGTGGCCTTCCCGCTCAACCGCATCGGCGACGAGCAGGGTTGCACGCTGGACAAGGAGACCCGCGAGGTCAAGACGCCCGACGGCTTCAAGGACGCCTACGCCAAGTTCGTCGAAGGCGGCTGGCCGGCGTTGTCGTGCGACCCCGAGTTCGGCGGCCAGGGCCTGCCTTTCGTGCTGAACCAGTGCATGTACGAGATGCTCAACAGCGCCAACCAGGCCTGGACGATGTATCCCGGCCTGTCGCACGGCGCGTATGAGGCCCTGCACGCGCATGGCACGGACGAACAGAAGAAGCTGTTCCTGCCGAAACTCGTGAGCGGCGAATGGACCGGCACCATGTGCCTGACCGAGCCGCACTGCGGCACCGACCTGGGCCTGCTGCGCACCAAGGCCGAACCGCAGGCCGACGGCACCTACAAGATCACCGGCAACAAGATCTTCATCTCCGCCGGCGAGCACGACATGGCGGAGAACATCATCCACCTGGTGCTCGCGCGCCTGCCGGACGCGCCGCAGGGCAGCAAGGGCATCTCGCTGTTCCTGGTGCCGAAGTTCCTGGTGAAGGCCGACGGCTCCATGGGCAAGCGCAACGGCATCTATTGCGGGGGCCTGGAGCACAAGATGGGCATCCACGGCAACGCCACCGCGCAGCTGGTGCTGGAAGACGCCGTGGGCACGCTGGTCGGAGAGCCGAACAAGGGCCTGCCCGCGATGTTCGTGATGATGAACGCCGCCCGCCTGGGCGTGGGCAACCAGTCGCTGGGCCTGACCGAAGTGGCTTACCAGAACGCGCTGGCCTACGCGAAGGAGCGCCTGCAGATGCGCTCGCTGTCCGGCCCGAAGGCCAAGGACAAGCCGGCCGACCCGATCATCGTGCACCCCGACGTGCGCAAGATGCTGCTGACGGCCAAGGCCTATGCCGAAGCCGGCCGCGCCATGGCGATCTACTGCACCATGCTCCTGGACAAGGAGCTGTACCACCCCGACGAGAAAGTGCGCAAGGACAGCGCGGAGATGGTGGCGCTGCTCACGCCGATCGTGAAGGCCTTCCTCACCGACAACGGGCACGTCGCCACCAACGCCTGCATGCAAGTGTTCGGCGGCCACGGCTACATCGCCGAGTGGGGCATGGAGCAGTTCGTGCGGGACAACCGCATCAACATGATCTACGAAGGCACCAACACGATCCAGTCGCTGGACCTGCTGGGCCGCAAGGTGCTGGGCAACAACGGCGCCACGCTCAAGAAGTTCGGCAAGCTGGTCGCGCAGCTGGTGGAGGAAGAGGGCGTCAACGAGAAGATGGCGGAGTTCATCAACCCCGTCGCCTACCTCGGCGACCAGATGACCAAGTTCACCACCGAGATCGGCTTCAAGGCTTTCCAGAATCCCGACGAAGTGGGCGCCGCCGCGGTGGACTACCTGCGCGTGCTGGGCCACCTGGTGTTCGGCTACTTCTGGGCGCGCATGGCGCAGGTGGCGCTCAAGCAGATCGAGGCCGGCAACAACGATCCGTTCTACCAGGCCAAGCTGCAGACGGCGCGCTTCTACTTCGCGCGCCTGTTCCCGGAAACGGCAACGCTGATGCGCACGGCACGCGCCGGCGTGAAGAACCTGCTGGACACGGACGCGGCGCTCGCATGAAGAAGGCCCTCGTCCTGGGCCTGGCGGCCTTCGCCGCCAGCGCCTTCGCGCAGATGACCCCCGTGGGCCTGTGGCGCAACATCGACGACAAGACCGGCGAGGCGAAGGCGGAGATCCGCATCGCCGACTTCAACGGCGTGCTGAGTGGCCGCATCGAGAAGCGGCTCTCCAAGGATGCCAAGCCGGACGACACCTGCAAGGAATGCAGCGGCGACCGCGAGGGCAAGCCCATCCTCGGCCTGGAGATCATCCGCGGCGCGCAGAAGGCGCGAGGCAAGGAAGTGTGGGAAGGCGGCAAGATCCTCGACCCCGAGAACGGCCGCGAGTACACGCTGCGCCTCACGCCCATCGAGGAGGGCAAGCGCTTGCAGGTGCGCGGCTCGATCGGCCCCTTCGGGCGCACCCAGACCTGGGTGCGCGTGCAGTAGAAATTCGTCGTCCCCGCGCAGGCGGGGACCTAGGGCTTCCTTGGATGCCCTGGATTCCCGCGAAGCCTGCCCCCGCGTAGGCGGGGGCGGGAATGACGGCAGGAGAAAACGTATGTACCAAGAGCGAGACCAACGACCCGGCGGCGCCCCCGCCGGCGAAGGGAAGGCAAGAACGATGAACCGCTTCCAGGTGAAGAAGGTAGCCGTGCTCGGCGCCGGCGTGATGGGCGCGCAGATCGCCGCGCACCTCGTGAACGTGAAGGTGCCGGTGGTGCTGTTCGACCTGCCGGCGAAGGAAGGCCCGAAGAACGGCATCGTCACCAAGGCCGTGGAGGGCCTGAAGAAGCTCAAGCCCTCGCCGCTGGGCGTGGCCGAGGACGCCGCGCTGATCCAGCCGGCGAACTACGAGGAACACCTGGCGCTGCTGGGCGAATGCGACCTCGTGATCGAGGCGATCGCCGAGCGCATGGACTGGAAGCTCGATCTCTACAAGAAGATCGCGCCGCACGTCGCGAAGCACGCGATCGTGGCGTCCAACACCTCGGGCCTGTCGATCACCAAGCTGTCCGAGGCGCTGCCGGAATCCATCAAGCCGCGCTTTTGCGGCATCCACTTCTTCAACCCGCCGCGGTACATGTACCTGGTGGAGCTGATCGCCACGCCCACCACGAAGCCGGAGATCCTCGACGACCTCGAGACCTTCGTGACTTCCGGCCTGGGCAAGGGGGTGGTGCGCGCCAAGGACACGCCCAACTTCATCGCCAACCGCGTGGGCATCGCCGGCATGCTGGCCACGATGCGCGAGGTGGAGAAGTTCGGCCTCACCTACGACGTGGTGGACGATCTCACCGGCAAGAAGCTGGGCCGCGCATCGAGCGGCACGTTCCGCACCGCCGACGTAGTGGGCCTGGACACCATGGCGCACGTGATCAAGACGCTGCAGGACACGCTGTCGGCCGAGACCGATCCCTTCTACGCCAGCTTCGGCACGCCGCCGGTGTTGAGCAAGCTGCTGGAGAAAGGCTTCCTGGGCCAGAAGGCCAAGGCGGGCTTCTTCAAGAAGGTCGGCCGCGACATCCTGCGCTTCGAACTGGAGAGCGAGGAGTACGTGCCCGCCGGCCAGAAGGCCGACGAGGTGTATGGCCGCATGCTCAAGAAGCCTGCGGGCGAGCGCCTGAAGCTGCTGCGCAATTCGACCGGTCCGCAGGGCCAGTTCCTGTGGTCCATCCTGCGCAACAGCTTCCATTACGCCGCGGTGCACCTGGCGACCATCGCCGACACCGCGCGTGACGTCGACCAGGCGATGCGCTGGGGCTTCGGCATGAAGCAGGGCCCCTTCGAGCTGTGGCAGGAGGCCGGCTGGCTGCAGGTGGCGAAGTGGATCCAGGAAGACATCGATGCCGGCAAGGCGCTGTCCAAGGCGCCGCTGCCCAAGTGGGTGTTCGAAGGTCCCGTCGCCGAAGCGGGCGGCGTGCACACGGAGCAGGGGTCGTTCAATCCCACCACGGGCCAGTTCCAGCCGCGGCGCGTGCTGCCCGTGTACGAGCGCCAGTTGTTCCCCGAGCTGCTGCGCGGCGAAGGTGGCCCGCGCTTCGAGACCGCGGGCACCACGCTGCACGAGGACAAGAACATCCGGCTCTGGACGCTGGACAACGAAGTCCTGATCGCCAGCCTCAAGACCAAGATGCACACCATCAGCCCCGAGGTGTGCGAGGGCCTGCAGCAGGCCGTGGAGATGGCCGAGAAGGACTTCCAGGGCATGGTGGTGTGGTCGGGCGACGAGCCCTTCAGCGCCGGCGCCGACCTGGAGTCGACACTGCCGGCGTTCATCGCCGTCGGCGTGGCGGCGATCGAGGATGCCGAAGGCTTCATGCAGCAGACCATGCTGCGCCTGCGCTATGCCAGCGTGCCGGTGGTGTCCGCCATCCGCGGCCTGGCGTTGGGCGGTGGCTGCGAGTTGGCGCTTTACTCCGCCAAGCGCGTGGTCGCGATGGAGAGCTACATCGGCCTGGTGGAAGTGGGCGTGGGCCTGGTGCCGGGCGCGGGCGGCCTGACCTACATCGCGCGCCGGGCGGCCGAGAACTCCGCCACCAGCACCGACAAGGACCTGCTCAAGTTCGTCACCGAGGGCTTCACCGCCGCGGCGATGGCCAAGGTGGGCACCAGCGCGATCGAATCGCGCAAGCTGGGCTATCTGCTGGACAGCGACATCATCGTGCCGAACAAGGATGAACTGCTGTACGTCGCGATCCAGCAGGCGAAAGCGCTGTACGACTCGGGTTACCGTGCGCCGCTGAAGCGCCTGTTCCCGGTGGCGGGCCGCAACGCGAAGGCGACGATCCAGGGCCAGCTGGTGAACCTGCGCGACGGCGGCTTCGCGAGCGCGCACGACTTCCACATCGCGAGCCTGATCGCCAACGTGGTCACCGGCGGTGACGTGGATGCGAACACGCTGGTGACCGAGGAATACCTGATGACGCTGGAGCGCAGGGCCTTCTGCGAACTGGTGCAGCACCCGAAGACGCAGGAACGGATCCTGGGAATGCTGAGTACGGGGAAGCCGGTGAGGAATTGAGCGGAGAAAGACCATGGCGGCTGCGCCGGCTCCGACACCAGAGAGCACCCTCTCCCGCCTGCGGGAGAGGGCTGGGGTGAGGGCGAAGGCGCTGCGCAAGTCTTCCACCGACGCGGAGAACCTGCTCTGGTACCGGCTGCGCAACCGGCAGTTGCTGGACTTGAAGTTTCGCCGCCAGCGCCCGGTCGGGAAGTACATAGCCGATTTCGCCTGCCTGGAAATTGGCCTCGTCGTCGAGCTGGATGGTGGGCAGCACGCAGAGCAGACCGCGTACGACGCCGCCCGCGAGGAAGAAATGAAGCGCCTCGGGTTCCAGACCCTTCGGTTCTGGGACAACGAGGTTCTGAAGGAAACGGATGCGGTGATGGAGAAGATCCGGCAGGTTGCCGAGGCACTCACCCTCACCCCAACCCTCTCCCGCAAGCGGGAGAGGGAGCAAGACAGAGGAACGCAGAGATGACCAGACAAATCCAGGACGCCTACATCGTCGCCGCCACCCGCTCCCCCATCGGGCGCTCGCATCGTGGCTTCTTCCGCAACACGCGGCCCGACGATCTCTTGGCCACCGTGCTGAAGTCGGCGATGGCGCAGGTGCCGGGGCTCGATCCGCATGCGGTGGAAGACATCATCTGCGGCTGCGCGATTCCCGAAGGTCCCCAGGGACTGAACGTTGCGCGCATCGGCGCCGTGCTCGCGGGTCTGCCCAAGAGCGTGGGCGGCATCACCGTCAACCGTTTCTGCGCGTCCGGCCTGGCCGCGGTGCAGATGGCCGCCGACCGCATCCGCGTGGGCGAGGCCGACGTGATGATCGCCGCCGGCACCGAGAGCATGAGCATGGTGCCCATGATGGGCAACACGCCTTCCCTGTCGCCCACGATCTTCTCCAATCCCGACGACATCGAGAGCTACGGCATCGCCTACGGCATGGGCCTCACCGCCGAGAAGGTGGCCCGCCAGTGGAAGGTGAGCCGCGATGCGCAGGACGAATTCGCGTACCGCTCGCACATGAAGGCCATCGCCGCCATGAAGGCCGGCGAGTTCGGCGCCGAGATGACCGAGGTGGAAGTGGCCGAGCGCAGCCTCGACCTCGAGGAAGCCGAAGTCTCCATCGCCACCCGCAAGGTCAATCTCGACGAGGGAGCCCGTCCCGACACGACGGTCGAAACGCTGGGCACGCTCAAGCCGGTGTTCGCCGCGCGCGGCAGCGTCACGGCGGGCAACAGCTCGCAGACTTCCGACGGCGCCGGCGCGCTGATCCTCGCCAGCGAAGCTGCGGTCAAGCGCTTCGGCCTGCAGCCGCTCGCGCGCTTCGTCAGCTATGCCAGCCGTGGCGTGCCGCCGCACATCATGGGTATCGGCCCGATCGAGGCGATCCCCGCGGCGCTGAAGGCCGCCGGCCTGAAGCAGGATGCGATGGACTGGATCGAGCTGAACGAGGCGTTCGCCGCGCAGTCGCTCGCCGTCATCGACACGCTGGGGCTGGACGCCAGCAAGGTGAACCCCATGGGCGGTGCGATTGCCCTGGGCCATCCGCTGGGGGCCACCGGCGCGATCCGCTCGGCCACCGTGGTGCACGCGCTGCGCCGCAAGAACCTGAAGTACGGGATGGTGACCATGTGCGTGGGCATGGGGCAGGGGGCGGCGGGGATCTTCGAGCGGGTCTGACCCTGCGATCCATGGAACGCGTCACCCTCGAAGCCAGCGACGGCATGCGCACCGCGGGCCGCGTCTATGAAGCCGCGGGCGCGCCGCAGGGCAACGTGGTCATCGGCGGCGCCATGGGCGTGCGGCAGGCGTTCTATGCCGCCTTCGCCCATTGGCTGGCGAGCCAGGGCTGGCGCGTCACCACGTTCGATTACCGCGGCTCGGGCGATTCCGCGCCGCGCAGCCTGCGGGGCTACCAGGCGGACCTGTTCGACTGGACCCGCGACTACGAAGCCGCCATCGACCATGCGCATGCCGCGCTGCCGGGTGCGCCGCTCTATCTCCTCGGCCACAGCCTCGGCGCCCAGCTGCCCGGGTTGTTGTCCAACCAGCACAAGGTCGGCGGGCTGCTCAGCGTCGCGGCGGGCAGCGGGTACTGGCGCGAGAACGCTCCGCAGCTCAAGCGCATGGTCCCCTACTTCTGGTTCGTGCTGGTTCCGGTCGCCACGCGCCTGTTCGGCTACTTCCCCGGCCGCATGCTGCGCAAGGTGGGCGACCTGCCCGCCGGCGTGATCCTGCAGTGGCGCAAGTGGTGCCTCGACCCGCGCTACAGCGTCGGCGCCGAAGGCGAGGTCGCGCGCCGCGCCTACGCGCGCGCCCGTTTCCCGGTTCTGGCGCTGTCCATCAACGACGACGAGTTGATGACGCTGGAGGGCACGCACAGCCTGGTGTCGCTCTACGAGAACGCGCCGAGCGTGATCCAGCGCATCGCGCCGGCGGACCTTGCCGTGCCGCGCATCGGCCACTTCGGGCCGTTCCGCAGCGAGCAGGAAACCAAGCTGTGGCCGCGCATGGCCGAGTGGCTGCGCAGTTTCCCGGCCCCCCGATCCACATGAGCGAACTCCACCTCTTCGACCAGGCCGTCGCGCTGCAGCCGCTGGGCGACGGCAACTTCGCAGGCCGTACGCACGCGGCCTGGGCCAACATGATCGGCCCCTACGGTGGCATCACCGCGGCGCAGTGCCTCCAGTCGGTGCTGCAGCATCCGCAGCGCCTGGGCGATCCGGTCGCGCTCACCGTCAACTTCGCCGCAGCCGTGGCCGACGGGCCCTTCGAGCTGAGGCCGCACCCCGCGCGCACCAACCGCTCCACGCAGCACTGGACGCTGGAGCTGGTGCAGGACGGCCAGCCCGTCATCACGGGCACGGTCTTCACGGCGGTCCGCCGCGACACCTGGAACGGGCACGAGGCCGTCATGCCGGCCGTGCCGCGTCCGCAGGACACGCCGCGCACGCCGCGCCACGGCGTCGAGTGGCTGCAGCGCTACGACATGCGCTTCCTCGACGGCCTCATTCCCGCGCAATGGGACGGCCGCACCCAGGACGCCAGCCTCACGCGCCTGTGGGTGCGCGACGATCCGCCGCGGCCCCTCGATTACGTCTCGCTCACGGCGCTTGCCGACGTGTTCTTCCCGCGCGTGTGGCTGCGCCGCGCCACCTTCACGCCGATCGGCACGGTCAGCATGACGGTCTACTTCCATGCCGATGCGCAGCGCCTCGCCAGCGCGGGCGCGGGTTACCTGCTCGTCCAGGCGCAGGGCCAGGGTTTCGGCGGCGGCTACTTCGACCATGCCGGGCAACTCTGGGACGAATCCGGCACACTCCTCGCCACCACCCACCAGGTCGTCTACTACAAGGAGTGATCCCATGGCTGCAGAAGCTGCGCGCCCCGTGGCGCTGGTCGTCGGCGCGGGCGATGCCACCGGCGGCGCCATCGCGAAGCGCTTCGCGCGCGGCGGCTACACGGTGTGCGCCACGCGGCGCAATGCGGACAAGCTGCAGCCGCTGCTGGAGGAGATCCGCGCCGCGGGCGGCACCGCCCACGGCTTCGGCTCGGACGCGCGCAACGAGGACGAGGTCGGGGCCCTCTTCGACGACATCGAAGGGCGCATCGGTTCCATCGACGTGATGGTGTTCAACATCGGCGCCAACGCGCCCTCCAGCATCCTGGAGGAGACCGCGCGCAAGTACTTCAAGATCTGGGAGATGGCCTGCTTCGCGGGCTTCCTCAACGGACGCAAGGCGGCGCGCTGCATGGCGCCGCGCGGCCGCGGCACCATCCTCTTCACCGGCGCCACGGCCTCGCTGCGCGGCTCCGCCAACTTCGCGGCGTTCGCCGGCGCGAAGGCGGCGTTGCGCGCGCTGGCGCAGAGCATGGCGCGCGAGTTGGGGCCGCGCGGCATCCACGTGGCGCACGTCGTGATCGACGGCGCCATCGACACCGAGTTCATCCGCTCCAACTTCCCGGAGCGCTATGCGCTGAAGGAACAGGACGGCATCCTGAACCCCGACCACATCGCCGAGGCTTACTGGATGCTGCACCAGCAGCCGCGCGACGCGTGGACGCACGAGCTGGACCTGCGCCCCTACATGGAGAAGTTCTGATGGCCAAGGAGGTCGAGTTCTACTTCGACGTCGGCAGCCCGGCGGCCTACCTGGCGTGGACGCAATTGCCGCGCATCGCCGAGGAGGCAGGCGCCGGCATCGTCTACAAGCCCTTCCTTCTCGGCGGCGTGTTCCAGGCGACCGGCAACCGCTCGCCGATGGAAGTGCCGGCGAAGGGCAAGTACATGCAGGCGGACCTGGAGCGCTTCGCCAGGCGCTACGGCGTGCCCTTCCGCCACAACCCGCACTTCCCGATCAACACCCTCACGTTGATGCGCGGCGCGCTGGGCCTGCAACTGCGCGAGCCGCAGAGGATGCGGCCGTACGTGGACGCCGTGTTCCGCGCGATCTGGGTCGACCAGAAGGACATGAACGACCCCGCCACCGTGGGCGCCGTGCTGCAGGACGCGGGCTTCGATCCGCAGCAGTTGCTGGCACTGGCGGCGGACCCGCAAGTGAAGGAACAGCTGAAGACCGTCACGCAGGAGGCGGTCGGCCGTGGCGTCTTCGGCGCGCCGGCCTTCTTCGTGGGCGGTCACCTCTTCTGGGGCCAGGACCGCCTCGATTTCGTCAAGCAGGAACTTCAATCATGAGCGACATCCTCGTGCACGCCGAAGGCGGCGTGCTGACCCTCACGCTGAACCGGCTGGAGCGCAAGAACTCCCTCACGTCCGACATGTATGCGTCGCTCGCCGACGCCATCGCCCGCGCGCAGGACGATGCGTCGGCGCGGGTCGTGCTGATCCAGGGCCACGAGACCGTGTTCTGCGCGGGCAACGACATCGGCGACTTCCTGAACAAGCCGCCCGCCGGCCAGGACTCGCCGGTGTTCCGGTTCCTGCGCGGCATCGCCACTTTCCCCAAGCCGCTGATCGCGGCGGCGTGCGGGCCGGCCGTGGGCATAGGCACGACGATGCTGCTGCACTGCGACCTGGTCTATGCCGGCGACAACGCGGCGTTCTCGATGCCCTTCGTGAACCTGGGCCTGTGCCCGGAGGCGGCTTCCAGCCTGCTGGTGCCGCAGATGCTCGGCTACCACCGCGCCGCCGAGGCGCTGCTGCTGGGCGAACCCTTCATGGCCGAAGCCGCGCTGGAAGTGGGCCTCGTCAATCGCGTGCTGCCGCCCACCGAAGCCAATGGGTACGCCAGTGCGCAGGCGAAGAAGCTGGCGGCCAAGCCCTTGTCGAGCCTGGTGGAGACCAAGCGCCTGATGAAGAAGGGGCAGCAGCAGGCGGTGCTGCAGCAGATGATCGACGAGGGCGAGAGCTTCGGCCGCATGCTCACGGCACCGGCGGCGAAGGAAGCCTTCACGGCTTTCATGGAAAAGCGCAGGCCGGATTTCAGCAAGGTCTAGACTCGTCGTCCCCGCGCAGGCGGGGACCCAGGTCCGGCGCGCTGCGCCGGCCCGGACGCCCTGGATTCCCGCCTGCGCGGGAATGACGGAACTTTCGCAGGCTGGTTTCGGGCAGCGACCCCAGCTCCCTGCGCTCCGATCTCCAGCGGCGGCAGCGGCCGCGACGCCACCTCCGCGGCCTCCTCCGGCGGCACCCCCAACGCCCGCAGCAGCAGCGCCGCGCTGGCCTGGTCGTGCTTGGCCGGTGCCTGGCCCTGCGCCACGCGCCGCATGGCCTGCGCACACATGCCATGGATCGCATCCAGCGCGGCGGCCTCGCTCGGCACCTTGAACTTCTTCTGCCGCACGCCCAGCCGCAGGTCGGCCAGCGGGTATTGCAGGATGGCTTCCAGCACCGCCGGGTTCGCCGTCATCACGTCCAGCAGCAACAAGGTCCACGCAGGGCTGTCCGCCGCGAGCCGGATGTAGCGCCTTTGCCCGATCGCCATGCGCTCCGCGCCGTCGGCAACGTGCACGTAGCTGTCGTTGATGGCGCGGCAGAGGGTGTCGCCCAGCACGAGAGCCAGGCGCTGCACCAGCGCCTCCTTGGTGCCGAAGTGGTTGTAGAGGGTGGCCGTGGTCACGCCGGCGGCTTGCGCCACCTGCTGCATCGTGGCGCCCTGCAAGCCGCGCTCGCAGATCACCTGCACGGCCGCATGCAGCAGCTGCGACTGCGTGCGCTCGCGCTTGGGCCCGCCGCTGGTGCCCTCGAGGAAGGCTGCTGCCAGGGCCGAGGGGAGGGGCGGCATTGACGCCGGCCAGGAATTGGACATACCATCCATTTCTATACGGTGACTCCAATTCCGGAGTTTACGTCCATTCCAGGAGAACGGCGATGAAGCGATGGCTGAAGTGGGCGGCTGTGCTGGCCGGGGTGCTGGCGGTCGTGGCGGCGGGTGCCGCCTTCGCGGGACTGCAACTGGCCGAGCGCAAGATGCAGCGCAAGGTGGAGGTGGACGTGCGCCCCGTGGCGTTCACCTCCGATGCGGCGGCCCTGGAGCGCGGGCGCTACCTGTACGCGTCGCGCGGCTGCGTGGATTGCCATGGCGCCAACGGGGGCGGCCGTACTTTCGTGGAGGACGGCGAGAGCCTGCGCATCCGGGGGCCCAACATCAGCCCCGGGCCGGGCAGCGTCGTGGCCGGCTATGGCCCCGGGGATTGGGTGCGCGCCATCCGCCACGGGGTCGCACGGGGCGGCCGTCCGCTGATGATCATGCCCAGCGAAGACTACAACCGCTTCACCGATGCCGACCTCGCCGCGCTGGTGGCCTACGTCCGCGCCCTGCCGCCGGCGGAGGGCGGTCCGGCCATCGTGCAGTTGCCGCTGCCCGCGCGCGTGCTGTACGGGTTCGGCGCCATCCACGACGCCGCCGGCAAGATCGACCACAGCCAGCCCCCGGCGCAGCCGGTGCCCGAGGGCGTGAACGTCGCGCACGGGGCCTACGTGGCGAACATGTGCCTGGGCTGCCATGGGCCCCAGCTCGCGGGAGGCCGCATTCCGGGCGGCCCGCCGGATTGGCCCGCGGCGCCCAACCTCACGCCGGGCCAGGGCACGGTGATGGTCCGCTACGCGGACGCCGAGTCGATGCTGCGGCTGTTCCGCTCCGGCAAGCGCCACGACGGCTCGGAGGTCAAGGTCATGCCCTTCGAGTCGCTCAAGGAGATGAGCGAAACCGACGTGCGCGCCCTGCACCTCTACCTGAAGGGCCTGCAGCCGAAACCGCAGGGATGAAGCGCAGAATGCGGGCCATCCTCCGGAGACCCGCATGAACCTGCAAGGCCGCACCCTCTTCATCACCGGCGCCTCGCGCGGCATCGGCTTGGCGATCGCCAAGCGGGCGGCAGCCGACGGCGCGAACATCGTCGTCGCCGCCAAGACCGCGGAGCCCAATCCCAAGCTGCCGGGCACCATCTACAGCGCTGCGGAGGAGATCCGCGCCGCCGGCGGCCAGGCCCTGCCGCTGCAGGTGGACATCCGCGAGGAGGAGGGCGTGCTTGCCGCCGTGCAACAGGCGGTGCTGACCTTCGGCGGCATCGACATCCTGGTCAACAACGCCAGCGCGATCAGCCTGACGGACACCGAGCACACGCCGGTGAAGCGCTTCGACCTGATGCACTCCATCAATGCGCGCGGCACCTGGCTGTGCACGCAGGCCTGCCTGCCGGAGCTGAAGAAGTCCGCGCTGGCCGGCCGCAACCCGCACGTGCTGAACATGTCGCCGCCGCTGTCGATGAGGGAGCATTGGTTCGCGCCGCACACCGCTTATTCGATGGCCAAGTAAGGCATGAGCATGTGCACGCTCGGGCATGCGGGCGAGTTCCGCCGGTACGGCATCGCGGTCAACAGTCTGTGGCCGCGCACGGCCATCGCCACGGCCGCATTGCAGATGATCCCCGGCGTCGACCTGAAGGCTTGCCGCAAGCCGGACATCCTGGCGGATGCGGCCTGGCTGGTGCTCACCTCGGACGCGCGCGATCCGCAGAACTCCGGCAACTTCCACATCGACGACGCCTTGCTCGCGGCGCACGGCCAGACCGAACTCGACCGCTACTCCGTGACGCCCGGCACGCGCGAGTTCGTGCCCGACTTCTTCGTCGACTGACGCATGCGCAGCTGGCTCGCCCTCGTGCTCGCGCCCGGCGCCGCGCTCGCCGTGCTGGGCTTCCTGGACTACCTGGCCGGGCCGGCTTGCGCCAGCGGCGACTGGGTCGGCCTGCACGTGGCCGCGGCCGCCGGCCTGCTGGTGGCGGGAGTGCTCGGCGCCGTCGCTGCCGGCGAATGCGCGATGCACAGGCCCGAGCCGGGCGCCACCGTCGTCCCGGAGGGCGAGCGTCGGGCCCGCCGCCGCGTCCTCGCCATGCTCGGCACGTCGGTCGCTGCCTTGTCGGCGGTGGTGATCCTCGTGATCTGGGTCAGCTTCTGGCTGCTGCCGTGCGGTCGCTGAGCTGACGCCGCGCGCAGTCTTCCCGCCGGCAGATGACGGCGGCCGGTGCGGTGCTTATCATGCGCCGCATGGCCTACATGCTCCTCATCCTCGAAGACCCGGCGCAGCGCGGCACGCGTTCGCTGCCCGAAGGCGAAGCGGTGTACCAGCGCATGGTCGATTTCGCGGCCAGGCTGAAGAAGAAGGACCAGCTGCTCGCCGTGGAATCGCTGGCGTCCCAGCGCGACGCCCAGCGGGTCCAGGTCCGCGGCGGCCAGGCCCAGGTCGTCGACGGCCCCTTCGCCGAGGCCAAGGAGATGATCGGCGGCTTCTTCCTGGTGAACGTGAAGACGCGCGAGGAGGCGATGGCGATCGCCCGGGAATGTCCGGCGGCGGAATGGGCGACGGTCGAAGTGCGCGAGACCGGTCCCTGCTACATGTAACAAGGTTTCCTTCCGGCGGCTCCGTGTCGATTCCGGGCGGGCTGCTTCGTCGTGGTGACAGGAGCCGGCGAAGAAGCGCCGCTTCCCGCAACCCGGAAAGGAGCACCCCATGCGATTCATGATCATCGTGAAGGCGACGCCCGACAGCGAGGCCGGCCGCTTCCCCGACAATCCCGAACCCCTGTTCGCGGCCATGGCCGCTTACCACGAGGAACTCGCGCGCGCCGGGGCGCTGCTCGACGCTTCCGGCCTGCAACCGAGCAGCAAGGGCTGGCGCGTGCAGTACGACGGCGGCAAGCGCAGCGTGGTCGATGGCCCCTTCACCGAAACGAAGGAGCTGGTCGCCGGCTACACGCTGATCCAGACCCGCACGCGGGAGGAGGCCGTCGAGTGGTCGCGGCGTTTCCCCAATCCCATCGGCGAGGGCGTGCGCTGCCACATCGAGGTGCGGCAGCTGTACGAGATGGAGGATTTCGACGGCCTGCTGAAGGACGAGACCGCCGATCGCTTCCGCCAGATCGGCGTGCAGTGAGGAGGCCGGCCATGCTGAAGACCGTCTCCCTGCTTGTCCTGGCCGCCATTGCCGCGGTGCTGGTGATCGCGGCGCTGCGCCCCGCGACCTTCCAGGTGGCGCGTTCCACGACCGTGCAGGCGCCGCCCGAGCGGCTGCACCCGCTGATCAACGACATGCGGCAGTTCAACACCTGGAATCCCTACAACCGCAAGGACCCGGCGATGCAGGGCGAGTACCGCGGCCCGCAGGCCGGCCCCGGCGCCGCCTTCCACTTCCAGGGCAACAAGGACGTGGGCAAGGGCAGCCTCCAGATCCTGGAGTCCGCGCCCGCGAAGGTGACGATGCAGCTGCACATGGTCGAGCCTTTCGAGGGCCGCAACACGGTGGAATTCACCCTCCGCCCGCAAGGCCAGGCCACCGAGGTGACGTGGTCCATGCACGGGGCCAGCCCCTTCATGGCGCGCGTCGTGGGGCTGTTCCTCGACATGGACCGCATGATCGGCCGCGACTTCGAGGCGGGCCTGGCCGGCCTGAAGCAGCGCGCCGAAACCCAACCCCGCACCTGAGGCACGACCATGGCCCGCATGATCTTCGTGAACCTGCCGATCCGCGACATGGAGCGCTCGCAGGCGTTCTTCCGCCAGCTCGGCTTCTCCTTCAACCCGCAGTTCACCAACGAGCAGGGTGCCTGCATGGTCATCCGCGAGGACGCCATCTACGCGATGCTGCTGGTCGAGCCCTTCTTCCAGACTTTCACGAAGAAGCCGGTGGCCGACGCGCGCAAGTCCACCGAGGTGCTCGTGTGCCTCTCGTGCGAAAGCCGCGCCGAAGTCGACGAGCTGATGCGCAAGGTGCTCGCCGCCGGCGGCACCGAACCGGTCGCGGCCCAGGACCACGGCTTCATGTACCACCGCAGCTTCGAGGACCTCGACGGCCACGGCTGGGAGTTGATGTGGATGGACCCGGCCGCGGCGCCGCCGAACGCCTGAGCGCATGCACTCGGCCACCCACCAGGCGATCGCCGCGGTCTGGCGCATCGAGGCGGCGCGCATCGTCGCCAGCGTGGCGCGCATGGTGCGCGACGTGGGGGTGGCCGAGGAACTGGCGCAGGACGCCCTGGTCGCGGCGCTGGAACACTGGCCGCGCGACGGCATCCCCGACAAGCCCGGGGCCTGGCTGATGACGACCGCCAAGCGCCGCGCCCTCGACCACATTCGGCACCGGAAGATGCAGGGCGAGAAGCTGGAGGAACTGGGCCTCGACCTCGAGGCGCAGGAGGCGCTGGTGGTGCCGGATTTCGTCGACGCCCTGGATGCGGCGCGCCAGGACGACATCGGCGACGACCTGCTGCGGCTGATCTTCACGGCCTGCCACCCGGTGCTGTCCACCGAGGCGCGCGTGGCGCTCACGCTCAAGCTGCTGGGCGGCCTCACCACCCACGAGATCGCGCGCGCGTACCTGGTGCCCGAGCCCACGGTGGCGCAGCGCATCGTGCGGGCCAAGCGCGCGCTCAGCGAGGCGAAGGTGCCGTACGAGGTGCCGCGCGGCGAGGAGCTCGCGCCGCGCCTGGCGTCGGTGCTGGAGGTCGTCTACCTCATCTTCAACGAGGGCTACACGGCGACGGCGGGCGGCGACTGGATGCGCCCCGCGCTGGCCCAGGAAGCGCTGCGCCTGGGCCGCATGCTGGCCGGCATCGCGCCGCAGGAACCGGAGGTGCATGGGCTCGTGGCGCTGATGGAGTTGCAGGCGTCGCGCATGAACGCGCGCACCGACGCGCAGGGGCGGCCCATCCTGCTGGCGGACCAGGACCGCGCGCGCTGGGACCACCTGTTGATCCGTCGAGGCCTCGCGGCGCTGGAGCGCGCGCAGGCGCTGGGCGGCCACCGCGGCATCTACGCGCTGCAGGCGGCGATCGCTGCCTGCCATGCGCGGGCGCCGACGGCGGCGGACACCGACTGGAAGCGCATCGCCGCGCTCTACGCGGAACTCGCCGAAGTCGCCCCATCGCCGGTGATCGAACTGAACCGCGCCGTTGCGGTGGGCATGGCCGACGGTCCTGCGGCGGCGCTGGCCATCGTCGATGGCCTGCGGCAGAACCCCGCGCTCAGGCGCTACCAGTGGCTGCCCGGCGTGCGCGGCGACCTGCTCGAGAAGCTGGGGCGCACGCAGGAGGCGCGCGACGAGTTCCTGGCGGCGGCGGAACTGGCGGGGAACGAGAAGGAGCGCGAGCTGATGCTCGCGCGCGCGGCGAAGCTGTAACTGAACCTCGTCGTCCCCGCGCAGGCGGGGACCCAGAACCGCGCGGCGCGCGGCTCATGAAAGCCCTGGATCCCCGCCTGCGCGGGGATGACGGTTATTTCGGCTTGCGATGAAACTGCGGCGCCAGCCGCTGCACCACCGGCCCGTCGAAGGCCCACGTCATGCACTGCCCCATGTAGAACGGCGGCTTGTCAACTTGCGCAGCCGCTTCGTCCTTCCTGCCGCCCTGCGTGGCGCGGTAGTGCGGGATCATCTGGAACGCCGCCGTCGCCGCGTTGAACACCAGCTCGCGCAGGTGCGTGCAGCCCGCCACGCCGCCGATGGCGCCATCGATCGCCTTGCGCCAGCCGGGGCCCATCGTGAGGCCCACCAGCTTCTGCATCGGCTCGGCTGCGGGCCGGTGGCACTCGTCGAACGGCACGTTCAGCACGCCCGTTTGCACTTCGCGGATCGTCAGGCTGTCGTCCACCGTGAGGCGCACGCGCAGCAGGTGCACGGGCTCGCCGGCCGGCAGCGTGCCGCGCTCGCGCATGTGGATGGCTTCCGCCTTCGTGTCGCGCAGCTCGCAGTCGATGTCCCACAGGCCATCCTCGCGCAGGAAGCCTTCGAATGCGATGCGGCGCGTGTGGATGGGCCGGCGGGCGACGGGGACGGGCAGATCGGACATCCGCCCATCTTAGGGCGGGCGGCTCCTACAGTACTTTCCGACTCATCCCACGGACGGCGCGGCGCGGCGGCTCTACCGTCGGGACAGCATGGGAAAAGAACGCAAACCTGCCCCCGAGGACGCGGGCGGTGACGACGCCACGCAGTCGCCCGAGCGGGGTTTCGTGCGCGTGCGCGGCGCACGCGAGCACAACCTGAAGGAGGTCGATGTCGACGTGCCGCGCGACGCGCTGGTGGTCTTCAGCGGCGTCTCCGGCTCGGGCAAGTCCTCGCTCGCCTTCGGCACCATCTATGCGGAGGCGCAGCGGCGCTACCTGGAATCGGTGTCGCCCTACGCCCGCCGGCTGATCGACCAGGCCGGCGTGCCGGACGTGGACTCCATCGACGGACTGCCGCCGGCCGTGGCCCTGCAGCAGCAGCGGGGCACGCCCAGCACGCGATCGTCGGTGGGCAGCGTCACCACCATCTCCAGCCTGCTGCGCATGCTGTACTCGCGCGTGGGGCACTACCCCGCCGGGCAGCCGATGCTGTACGCCGAGGACTTCTCGCCCAACACGCCGCAGGGCGCCTGCCCGCATTGCCATGGCCAGGGGCGCGTGTACGACGCCACCGAGGCTTCGATGGTCCCCGACGATGCGCTCACCATCCGCGATCGCGCCATCGCCGCCTGGCCGCCGGCGTGGCACGGACAGAACCTGCGCGACATCCTGGTCTCGCTGGGCCACGACGTCGACAAGCCGTGGCGCGAGCTGCCGCGCAAGCTGCGCGACTGGATCCTCTTCACCGACGAGACGCCCACCGTGCCCGTGTATCCCGGCTTCACGCCCAAGGAGACGCGCCAGGCGCTGCGCAGCAAGACCGAGCCGGCGTACATGGGCACCTTCACGAGTGCGCGCAATTACGTGCTGCATACCTTCGCCAGCACGCAGAGCGCGATGATGAAGAAGCGCGTTTCCCAGTTCATGGTGAGCACGCCATGCCCCGTGTGCGATGGCAAGCGGCTGAAGCCCGAGGCGCTGTCGGTCACGTTCGCGGGGCACGACATAGGCGCGCTCTCGCGGCTGCCGATCGACGACGTGGTGAAGATCCTGAAGCCCGTGGCCGAGGGGCGGCTGCAGGACGTCACGCCCGCCGGCGACACCTTGTCGCGCTCCGCCTCGCGTCGTGCGACGCAGGATCGCGTGGCGCGCGGCGGCGCTTCGCACGCGGCCGCGCCGGACGTGCGGCTCACCTCGCCGGTGTCGGAGGAGAAGCGCATCGCGGCGCAGCGACTGGGGCATGACTTGCTCGCGCGCATGCAGACGCTGGTGGGGCTCGGCCTCGGCTACCTGTCGCTGGATCGCAGCACGCCCACGCTGTCGCCCGGCGAGTTGCAGCGGCTGCGCCTCGCCACGCAGCTCGGCTCGCAGCTCTTTGGCGTGATCTACGTGCTGGACGAGCCGTCGGCCGGCCTGCACCCCGCCGACGGCGAGGCGCTGCTGGAGGCCTTGCGGCGCCTGAAGGCGAGCGGCAACTCGGTCTACGTGGTCGAACACGACTTGTCGCTCATGCGGCGGGCCGATTGGCTGGTGGACGTGGGCCCGGCCGCGGGCGAGCGGGGTGGACGCGTCCTGTACAGCGGCCCGCCGGCGGGCCTGGCGCAGGTGGGCGAATCGCAGACCGCGCGCCACCTGTTCGGGCAGGTGGAGGCGGCGCCCAGCCGCGATCGTGCGCCGCGCGGGTGGCTGCGCCTCGAAGGCGTGACGCGCAACAACCTGGAAGGACTGGACGCCACGTTCCCGCTCGGGTGCCTCACCGCCGTGACCGGCGTCTCGGGATCGGGCAAGTCGACGCTGGTCACGCGCGCGCTGCTGGAACTGGTGGCGCAGCACCTGGGCAGCGACTTGCCGGACGGCGAGGAAGAGGCCGACGACGCGATGGATCCGGGCGGCCGCGACGGCACCTGGTCCGGGCGGCTGGCGGGTGACACGGGCGCGATCCGCCGGCTGGTGCAGGTGGACCAGAAGCCGATCGGCCGCACGCCGCGATCGAACCTCGCGACCTATACCGGCCTGTTCGACACGGTGCGCAAGCTCTTCGCCGCCACGCCGGCGGCACGCAAGCGGCGCTACGACCCGGGCCGCTTCTCGTTCAACGTGCCCAAGGGGCGCTGCGAGACCTGCGAGGGCGAAGGCTTCGTCTCGGTGGAGCTGCTCTTCATGCCGAGCGTCTATGCGCCTTGCCCGCAGTGCCACGGCGCGCGCTACAACGCGCAGACGCTGGAGGTGCGCTGGCAGGACCGCAACATCGCCGAGGTGCTGGGCATGACGGTGGACGAGGCGGCCGCGTTCTTCGCGCAGGAGCCCGCCGTGCTGCGGCCGCTGCAGGTGCTGCAGGACATCGGGCTGGGTTACCTGCGCCTGGGCCAGCCGGCGACGGAGTTGTCCGGCGGCGAGGCGCAGCGGATCAAGCTCGCGACCGAACTGCAGCGCACGCATCGCGGGGACACCCTCTACGTGCTGGACGAACCGACCACGGGCCTGCACGCTTCGGATGCGGACCGGCTGATGGCGCAGCTGCAGCGGCTGGTGGACGAGGGCAACACCGTCGTCGTGGTGGAGCACGAGATGCGCGTCGTGGCGCAGAGCGACTGGGTGATCGACATGGGGCCGGGCGCCGGCGTGCAGGGTGGGAGGGTGGTCGCGGCGGGCAGGCCGCGCGAAGTGGCGCGGGCGAAGGGGAGCCGGACGGCGGCGTACCTGGGGGAGGCGCTTGGCGGAAGGCTGTCATCCCGGGCTTGACCCGGGATCCACGGCGGCGGTGGATCAGGCGCCGCATGGATTGCGGGTCGAGCCCGCAATGACAGGCGTCCCCCCCCCCGTCATTCCCGCGCAGGCGGGAATCAAGGGCGCCCGGAGTGCGGGCTTCAATTTCCCCAAGCAACCGCTTGCCGTAATTGACCGCCTCTGCCATGATCCGCCGCCATGGAATCCGCCAGCGCTCCCCGCGTGCCGGCCACGGGCAGGAGGCCGCGCGGCCGCCCGCGCAAGACGCTAGCCCAGCGCGATGACGGCAATCGGCGCCGCGCCCTGATCCGCGGCGCCGCCCGGCTGTTCCGCCGCAAGGGCTTCGACGCCACCAGCACGCGCGACATCGCCGCCGCAGCCGGCATGCAGAGCGGCTCGCCCTTCTATCACTTCAAGAACAAGCAGGCGCTGCTGTTCGCCGTGATGGAAGAGGGCATGCGCCACGCGGTCGAGCGCCAGCAGCAAGCCGTCGCCGCCGCCGGCATGGAGGCGCTGGACCCCGCAGACCAGCTGCGCGTGCTGGTGCGCAGCCACTTCGAAGTGCTGCTCGGCCCGGGCAGCGATTTCATTCCCGTGATGCTGTACGAGGCGCGTTCCATCAACGCGCGCCAGCGCGCCTCGCTGTCCGAGCTGCGCAGCACCTACGAGGGCACGTGGGTACCGGTGCTGCAGGCGCTGTACGCCAGCGGCCGCCTGAAGGCGGACGTGAAGCTCGCGCGCCTGATGATCTTCGGCGCGCTGAACTGGTCGGTGCAATGGTTCGACCGGCGCAAGGAAGCCTCGCTCGACGACCTCACCCAGGCCGCCTTGGCCCTCTTCATCGGAGGCAACCCATGAGCGGCTACCGCTCCATCTTCCATGCGGGCCTGTTCGCGGGCCGCGTGATCGTGGTCACCGGCGGTGGCTCCGGCATCGGCCGCTGCACCGCGCACGAACTCGCTTCGCTGGGCGCGCACGTGGTGCTGCTCGGGCGCAAGCTCGACAAGCTGCAGCACGTGGCCAGCGAGATCGTCGCGGACCGCGGACGCTGCAGCTTCCACTCCGTCGACATCCGCGACGAGGCGGCGGTGCAGGACGTCGTGCAGGCCATCGTGGTGGCGCAGGGCCGCATCGACGGCCTCGTCAACAACGCCGGCGGCCAGTACATCACGCCGCTGGAAAAGATCAGCGCCAAGGGCTGGGAGGCGGTGATCGCCACCAACCTCACGGGCGGCTTTCTCGTTGCGCGCGAGTGCTACCTGCAGTCCATGCAGGCGCACGGCGGCGCCATCGTGAACATCGTGGCCGACATCTGGGGCTCCATGCCGGGCATGGGACACAGCGGCGCCGCGCGTGCGGGCATGGTGAGCTTCACCGAGACGGCGGCCCTGGAATGGGCGAAGAGCGGCGTGCGCGTGAATGCGGTCGCTCCCGGCTACATCGCCTCCAGCGGCATGGATCACTATCCGCCCCAAGCCGCGCCCATGCTGCGCGAGATGCGCGAGACCGTGCCCGCCGGCCGCTTCGGCAACGAGGCCGAGACTTCGGCCGGCATCGTGTTCCTGCTGTCGCCGGCCGCCGCGTTCATCAGCGGCAGCGTGCTGCGCATCGATGGCGCGCGCCCGCAGGTGCGGCAGGGCTGGGGCCAGGTGGCGGCGCCGGCCGACGTGCAGCAGCGCGATGCGGTGAAACCCTTCGAAGGCTTCCATCGCTACGTCACCCCCAAGGTGTTCCAGCCATGAAGTTCCGCTCGACCTGGAACGCGCAGGGCCCCGCCGCGCAGCAGCGGCGCGAGGCGATGCTCGGCCGGCTCGAGCAGCTGCGGGCGCTGCAGCAACGCGCCGCCGACCGGTCGGCCGAGGCCCGCCCTGTGTTCGAGAAGCGCGGGCAGCTCCTGCCGCGCGAGCGCGTAGGCTTGCTGCTGGACCCGGGCGCCCCTTATCTGCCGCTGTGCACGCTGGCCGGCTACCTGCAGGACCAGAAGGATCCCGCGGCCTCGGTGCCGGGTGGCGGCATCGTCGCGGGCATCGGCTTCGTGCGTGGCGTGCGCTGCATGGTGGTGGCCAGCGATTCCGGCATCGATGCCGGCGCCATCCAGCCCATGGGCCTGGATAAGATCCTGCGCGTGCAGGAGATCGCGCTGCGCGAGAAGCTGCCCTTCGTGCACCTGGTGGAAAGCGCGGGCGCCAACCTGATGCGCTACCGCGTCGAAGGCTTCGTGCACGGGGGCACGTTGTTCCGCAATCTCGCGCGCTTGTCCGCGGCGGGCATCCCGGTGATCACGGTGCAGCATGGCTCGGGCACGGCCGGCGGTGCGTACATGCCGGGGCTCAGCGACGTGGTGATCATGGTGCGCGGGCGCTCGCGGGCCTTCCTGGCCGGGCCGCCGTTGCTGAAGGCCGCCACGGGGGAAGTCGCCACCGAGGAAGAGCTCGGGGGCGCGGAGATGCACACGGCGGTGTCGGGGCTGGGGGAGTATTTGGCGGAGGATGACCGGGAGGCGCTGGGGATCGCGCGGGAGGTTGTTGCCAGCCTGCGCGCCCCCACCCCCGCCTCTTGGTTGCCCACAGCTTTGGCTCAATGGCAGGCCCTGCTCATCGACCACGCCCACTGCGAGAAAAA
>SEAY01000096.1 GCA_004144865.1 Comamonadaceae bacterium | reverse complement strand
TGGAGGTGCGCGAGCTGGACGTGTACTACGGCCGCGCCCACGCGCTGCAGGGCGTGAGCTTCACGCTGGGCGAAGGCGTGCTGGGCCTGGTGGGCCGCAACGGCATGGGCAAGACCACGTTGTGCAATGCGATCACCGGGCTGGTGCCGGCTTCCGGCAGCGTGAAGCTGGCCGGCGAGGAGATCCTCGGGCGCACGCCCAACGAGATCACCAGGCGCGGCATCGCCTACGTGCCACAGGGCCGCCGCATGTGGCCCTCGCTCACGGTGGACGAGACGCTGCGGCTGGTGGCGAAGCACAGGCGCGAGATCGATCGCGTCTATGCCATGTTCCCGCGCCTGGCCGAACGCAAGTCCAACGGCGGCGCGCAGCTCTCGGGCGGCGAGCAGCAGATGCTGGCCATCGGCCGCGCGCTGCTGCTGGAGCCGCGCGTGCTGGTGATGGACGAGCCCACCGAGGGGCTGGCGCCAGTGATCGTGCAGCAGGTGGAGCAGGCGCTGCGGCAGCTCGCCACCGAAACGCACATCGGCATCCTCCTGATCGAGCAGAACCTCGGCGTGGCGATGGAGGCGGCCGACCGCATCGGCGTGATGGTCAACGGCCGCATCGCCCACGAAATGCCGGCGCACGAACTGGCGGCGGACAAGGCGCTGCAGGAGCGGCTGCTGGGCGTGCGGTCCAACGGGGAGGATGAAGAACCGCCGCAGCAGGCGGCGCCGGCGCCCACCACGACGAAGGTCTTCACGGTGCGCCGCGCGCATGCCGAGGCGGACGTGACGCCGCTGCCGGTGACGCGCACGGTGCGGGGCATCAACCGCTGGAACGCCGGCGCCCCCGACGCGGAGATCACCGAATCGTCATTCCCGCGCAGGCGGGAATCCAGGGCATTGGAAGGGGGAGCGCCGCGCAGCGGCGCAAGCCCGGACGCCCTGGGTCCCCGCCTGCGCGGGGACGACGAAACCCCTGTCGCCCAGGTCCTCACCTTCCCCGTCGCCGCCACCACCCAGCGCGCCGCCTTCGTCGCCGGCACCTTCGACACCAAGGGCCGCGAGCTGATGTACGTGAAGCAGTGCCTGGAGCGGCGCGGGCTGCGCGTGGTGACGGTGGACCTCGCCACCTCGGGCAAGCCTTCGTCCGCCAACGTGCATCCGCGCGAAGTCGCGCGCCACCATCCCGAAGGCGAGGCCGCCGTGTTCACCAACGACCGCGGCAGCGCGGTCACGGGCATGGCGCTGGCCTTCGAGCGCTTCCTGCTGTCGCGCCGCGACCTCGGCGGCGTGCTCGGCGCGGGCGGCTCCGGCGGCACGGCCCTGGTCACCCAAGCCATGCGGGCGCTTCCCATCGGCCTGCCCAAGGTGATGGTGTCCACCATGGCCTCGGGCGACACCCGGCCGTACGTGGGGCCCAGCGACATCTGCATGATGTATTCGGTCACCGACGTGTCCGGCATCAACCGCATCAGCGAGCGCGTGCTGGCCAATGCGGCCAACGCGCTGGGCGGGATGATGGCGCATGCGCCGGCCACGGGTGAATCGGCCACCAAGCCCGCCATCGGCCTCACGATGTTCGGCGTCACCACGCCCTGCGTGCAGGCGGTGACGCGCCAGCTCGCCGAGCAGTACGACTGCATGGTGTTCCATGCCACCGGCGTGGGCGGCCAGTCGATGGAGAAGCTCGCGGACTCGCGCCTGCTGGAAGGCGTGATCGACGTTTCCACCACCGAGATTGCCGACGAGGTGGTGGGCGGCGTGCTGTCCGCCGGGCCCACGCGGCTGGACGTGTTCGCCCGCGTGCCGCTGCCCTACGTGGGCTCGTGCGGCGCGTTGGACATGGTCAACTTCGGCGCCTGGGACACCGTGCCCGAGCGCTTCAAGCGCCGCACGCTGTATCGCCACAACCCCGTCGTCACCCTGATGCGCACCACGCCGGAAGAGTGCAAGGCGATCGGCGAGTTCATCGCCCGCAAGCTCAACGCCATGACGGGCCCGGTGCGCTTCCTGATCCCCGAAGGCGGCGTGTCGGCGATCGACCGGCCCGGCCAGCCCTTCCACGATCCCGAGGCCGACCGCGCGCTGTTCGCCGCCATCGAGGCGAACTTCCGCCCCGGGCCGGACCGCAAGCTGCAGCGCCTGCCGCTGCACATCAACGACGAGGCGTTCGCCCGCGCCCTGGTCGCCGCCTGGCGCGAAGCCGCCGCGCCGCGCCAGCGCACGCGCAGCGCGCTCGCCTGAACCAGGACAACGACATGGCACGCATCCCGCGCGAAGAAATCCTCGACAACCTGCGCAGCAAGGTCGAGGCCGGCGTTCCCATCATCGGCGGCGGCGCCGGCACCGGCCTGTCGGCCAAGTGCGAGGAGGCCGGCGGCCTGGACCTGATCGTGATCTACAACTCGGGCCGCTACCGCATGGCCGGGCGCGGATCGCTGGCCGGCGTGCTTGCCTACGGCAACGCCAACGAGATCGTCTGCGAGATGGCGCGCGAGGTGCTGCCGGTGGTCAAGCGCACGCCGGTGCTGGCGGGCGTGAATGGCACCGATCCGTTCATGATCCCGGACGAGTTCCTGCGGCGCCTGATCGCGCTGGGATTCTCCGGCGTGCAGAACTTCCCCACCGTGGGCCTGATCGACGGTAACTTCCGCGCCAACCTCGAAGAGACCGGCATGGGCTACGCGCTGGAGGTGGAGATGATCGCACGCGCCCGCGCGCTGGACCTGCTCACCACGCCCTATGTGTTCAGCGAGCAGGAGGCGCGCGACATGGCCCGGGCCGGCGCCGACATCGTGGTGTGCCACCTGGGCCTCACCACCGGCGGCGCGATCGGCGCGGGGACGGCCTTGAAGCTGGAGGATTGCGTCGCCCCGATCAACGCCTGGGCCGACGCCGCGCGCTCGGTCAACCCCGACATCCTCGTCCTGTGCCACGGCGGTCCCATCGCCGAGCCGCAGGACGCGCAGTGGATCCTGTCGCAGTGCCCCGGCTGCCACGGCTTCTATGGCGCGAGCTCGATGGAACGCCTGCCCACCGAGGTGGCGCTGACCGAGACCGCGCGCCGCTTCACCCGCATCACCCGCTAGCAGTAGCTCAAGACAAAGGAGACCACCATGACCGGCGCCCAATTCGGCACCTTCCTCCTCGGCCTCATCGTGGCGGGGATCGTCGTCGCCATCGGCGTGTGGCTGCTGCACTGGCTGTACCTGCGCAGCAGCAAGGAGCGCGCGTTCGTCCGCACCGGCCTGGGCGGACAGCGCGTCGTCCTGGACGGCGGCGCCTTCGTGCTGCCCATCCTGCACGAGGTGATCCCGGTGAACATGAACACGCTGCGGCTGGAAGTCGCGCGCGGCCGCGAGAAGGCCCTCATCACCAAGGACCGCATGCGGGTGGACGTGGTGGCGGAGTTCTACGTGCGCGTGGCCGCCGAGCCGCAGGCCGTGGCCGCCGCGGCGCAGACGCTGGGCCTGCGCACCCTGGCCCCCGAGCAGCTGAAGGAACTGGTGGAAGGCAAGTTCGTCGACGCGCTGCGCACCGCGGCCGCCGAGATGACGATGGAGGAGCTGCACGAGAAGCGCGGCGCCTACGTCAAGCGCGTGCGCGAGGCCGTCGCGGGCGACCTCACCAAGAACGGCCTGGAGCTGGAATCCGCCTCGCTCACCCAGCTGGACCAGACCGGCATGGAGTACTTCAATCCGAGCAACGCCTTCGACGCCGAGGGCCTGACGCGCCTGACCGAGCAGATTGAGCACCGCAAGAAGCAGCGCAACGACGTCGAGCAGGACACGCTGGTGGCGATCCGCAACAAGAACCTGGAAGCCGAGAAGCTCTCGCTGGAGATCGACCGCGAGAGCGAGTACGCGCGCCTCACGCAGCAGCGCGAGGTGGAAGTCGCGCGTGCACGCCAGCGCGCCGAACTGGCCACCGAGCGCGCCGAGCGCGAGCAGGAAGCCGAGACCGTGCAGATCTCCGCGCGGCAGGCGGTCGAGGCGGCGCGCATCCGCAGCGAGCAGACGCTGGAAGAGGAGCGCATCTCCAAGGAGAAGGCGCTGCAGGCCGCGGAGATCCTGCGCCGCCAGGCGATGGACCTGGCCGAGCAGCAACGTGCGATCGCCGTGGCGCGCGAAAGCAAGAACCAGAGCGAAGCGCAGGCGGCGGCCGACGTCGCCCGCGCCAACGCGGTGCAGGCCGAGGAACAGGTCTTCACGGTGCGCGAGAAGGAGGTGGCCGAGCGCCGCAAGGTGATCGAGCTGATCAAGGCGGCTGAGGCTGCCGAGCGCGAGGCCTTGCGCCTCACGCACTCCGCCGCCGCCGAGAAGCTCGCCAGCGCCGACCGCGGCGACGCCATCCGCATGCAGGCCGAGGCCGACGCCGACGCCGAGAAGATCCGCGCCATGGGCATCAAGGTGCGCTCGGAGGTGGAAGCCGAGGGCGTGCGCATGATGAACGAGGCGCAGAACGTGCTGTCGCCGGAGGCGCGCGCCTCGGCGCTGCGCCTGCGCGTGGTGGACAAGGCCGAGGGCATCATCCGCGAATCGGTCAAGCCCATGGAGCGCATCGAGGGCATCAAGATCCTGCAGGTCGACGGCCTGGTGAACGGCGGCGGCATGGGACCGATCGCCACCCAGCCCGGCAACTTCGCCGACGGCGTGGTGAATTCGGCGCTGCGCTTCCGCGCCCAGGCGCCCATCGTGGACCAGCTGCTCAAGGAGATCGGCATCCAGGGCGGCGGCGCCGACATCGGCGGGCTGGTGGGCGGCGCGATGGGCATGGCCGGGGCGATCCCGACGACCACGACCGTGCCGAGCATCCCCGTCGCCGACTCCGGCAAGAAGGCCTGACGTGGTCCGTGTCTATGTCTCCAGCGTGATCGACGCCGGTGCGGACGCGGTGTGGGCGCGCGTGCGCGACTTCAACGCGCTGCCGCAGTGGCACCCCGGCATCGCCGACAGCCGCATCGAGAACGGCGAGGCGAGCGACAAGGTGGGCTGCATCCGCAGCTTCCACACGCGCGACGGTGGCCGCATCCGCGAGAAGCTGCTGGCGCTCTCGGACTTCGACTACAGCTGCACCTACGCCATCCTGGAAAGCCCGATGGGGGTGGAGAACTACGTCGCGACGCTGAAGCTCACGCCGGTCACCGACGGCGGCCGCACCTTCGCCGAATGGAGCGCGGAGTTCGACTGCGACGAACGCCGCGAGCAGGAGCTGTCGGACCTGGTCGGCGGGCAGGTGTTCCAGGGCGGCTTCGACGCGCTGAAGAAGCACTTCCGCGGAGCGCGCTGATGCTCCAGAAGGTGGTGCGTTCCACCATCATCGACGCTCCGATCGAGCGCGTGTGGGCGGTGCTGCGCGACTTCAACAGCCATGACCAGTGGCATGCGGTGGTGGACAAGAGCCGCATCGAGAACCAGGAAGCGTCCTCGCAGGTCGGCTGCGTGCGCAACTTCACGCTGAAGGACGGCAACCGCATCCGCGAGCAGCTGATCGGCCTGTCGGACACCGAGCACCAGTCCACGTACACCATCCTCGAGGCCACGGTGCCGCTGATGCGCTACGTGGCCACCGTAACGCTGAAGCCGGTAACGGATGGCAACCGCACCTTCTGGCACTGGGAGTCCAGCTTCGAGACGCCGCCGGGGCGCGAGCGCGAGCTGCGCGACATGGTGGCGCAGGGGGTGTACGAGGCGGGGTTCGAGAACCTGAGCCGCTATCTTGCGCTGTCGCGCGATGCCCTGGATTCCCGCCTGCGCGGGAATGACGAAGCTTCCGTCGTCCCCGCGCAGGCGGGGACGCAGCACGCGCGCAGCGCGCCGGCGGCCGGCGTGTCCCTGCCGTCGCGCGAAGTGCGCCTGGCCCGCTACGGCGGGCCGGAGGAACTCGAGTCGGTGGAAGGCAGCGCGCCGCCGCCCGGCGCCGGCGAGGTCCGCATCCGCCAGCGCGCCATCGGCGTCAACTTCATCGACATCTACCTGCGCCGCGGCTGGATCCCGGGCATGCTGCCCCTGCCGGGCGTGCTGGGCATGGAAGCGGCCGGTACGGTGGTGGACGTCGGCGCCGCCGTGACCGGCCTGTTGCCGGGCGATCGCGTCGCCTACCTGTGCCCGCAGCCCGGCGCCTACCGCAGCGTGCGCACCCTGCCGGCGCGCCACGTGGTGCGCCTGCCCGATGCGGTGGACGAAGAGACGGCTGCGGCGCTGCTGCTCAAGGGATTGACCGCCGACTACCTGCTGCGCGACCTCGGGCGCGTGCGGCCCGGCACGCGACTGCTGGTGCACGCGGCCGCCGGCGGCGTCGGCTCGCTGGTGTGCGCCTGGGCGAAGCGGCTGCGCGCCACGGTGGTCGGCACCGTCTCCAGCGAAGCCAAGGCGCGCATCGCGCGCGAGCGCGGCTGCGAGCACGTGATCGTGGCGAAGGACTACCGCTTCGCCGATGCCGTGCAGGCGCATTGCGGCGGCGCCGACGTGATCATCGACGGCCTGGGCGCGGCGGCGGTGGAGGAGAACCTGGCCGCCGCGGCGCCGCGCTGCCACTGGATCAGCCTCGGCCAGGCAAGCGGCCCCTTGCCGCCGCTGGACGTCGACCGCTTGCTGGCCAAGTCCATGAGCTTCTCGCGCCCGGTCGTGTTCGACTTCGTCGCCACGCCGCGCGAGCTGCAGGAACGCGCGGAGCGCGTCTGGCGCGCGCTCGCCGCCGGCGTGCTGCCGCCGCCGGCCATCGAGCGCTTCGCTCTGGACGCGGCCGGCCAGGCGCACCAGCGCCTCGAATCCCGCGCCAGCACCGGCTCGCTGGTGCTCGTGACCTGACACCCACCGGAGACCCGCATGATCCACGCCATGAACCACTTCACCGTGATCGCGGAGGATCCGCAGGCCACGCTGGATTTCTACACCGGCCTGCTCGGGCTGCGCGAGGGCGCGCGGCCGGACCTCGGGTTCCCCGGCGCGTGGCTGTATGCCGAAGGTGCGCCGCAGGCGATCCTGCACGTCTACTTCGACCGCCCGGTGCCCGCGCAGCGCGCCGGCGTGATCGACCACATGGCCTTCTCCGCGCGCAACCTGCGGGAGGTGAAGGCGCGCTTCGATGCCAAGGGCCATCCCTACGACCTGCGCCAGCAGCGCGGCGCCGGGACCTGGCAGCTCTTTTGCCACGACCCCAATGGCGCAAAAGTGGAACTCGATTTCGAGCCGAACGAGAAACCCTAGGCGCCCGGCCTGGGGGCAACACCGTTCGCGCTCCGCAGCACGCCGTCCATCCGCGCGGCGCGTTACACGCAAGTGGCACCTCGTATCTCGTGTAATGGGTCGATAACAGATCTTGTAAAGCCCCGAGGCGGCCGCGTACTGTCGGGCCACCATGAACGCGCCCCTCCCCGCCACCATCCACTTCGACGTGCAAGGCCTGATCCATGCCTGCGCCCACAACGAGTCGCGCGATGCCTTCCATCCCGCGCTGACGTCCAAGCAGTGGGAACTGTTCGGGACCTATTTGCAGCCCTTCGCCGTGCGGCAGGGGCAGGTGCTGATCGAGCAGAGCGCCAGCGACCGCACCGTCTACCTGGTCGAGACCGGCACGCTCACCGTCCACTACGAGGATGACAAGGGGCGGCTGCGCCTCGCCTCCGTGGAGGCGGGCTCGGCCGTCGGCGAAGGCGCGTTCTTCACGCGCCTGCCGCGCAATGCGACGGTGCAGGCCGCGAGCGCCTGCAAGCTGTGGTCGCTCAGCCCGATCCGCTTCACCGAACTCACCAACCGCCAGCCGCAACTGGCCGTGGAGGTCGCGATGGCGCTCGGCTCGCTGGTGTCGCGGCGGCTGGCGAACCGCCCCAAACGTGTTGCTGTCACCTGAGCGGGCGCCGCCGTTCGTCCTGCGGCGGCGGACGCCCGTCCGCGGGGCGGGGCGGCTTACAGGGGCGTAACAAGTGGCCGGCCACACTGGCGGCGTAGTTCCACAACACACATACAACACCCCATGTCCTTGCTCAACTGGTTCTCGTCGAGGAAAAGGCACGAAGCGGCCGACAGCGTGCTGCCCAGCTCCGGGATGTCGCGGCTCGAGTCGACCAAGCCGGCGCACGCCGCGAACCGCGGCGCGCATGCGGCGGGCCGGCCTGCGAACCGGAAGGCCGAGCGCATGGAGCGCCGGGAGTTGCTGTATGGAGTGGTGCGCGACGCCATGAACCGTGCCGGCGTGCTGTCCTCCAGCTACAAGTTCAAGGTGCTGTCGCTCGACACGCACGGCCGCCAGTTCCTGGTGATGGTGGACCTCGCCTACGGCGGCGGCGCCGACACCAACCGGCTGGCCGAGATCGAAGCGATGGTGGCGCAGAGCGCGAAGTCCAGGCACGACATCCTGGTGACTGCCGTGTACTGGCGCGCCAACGACCACGTCGCCGTGGGCGATCCGGTGCACGCGCCCCAGCGCCCGCCGATCTCGCGCCCGGCGCCACTGATGCCGGAGATCTCCCGGCCCGCGCCGCTGGGTGCGGCCTCGCGTCCGGGCGAACTGCGCCCGGCCTCGGCCGCGGCCAACGGCCGGGTCGATGCGCTGCAAAGGGAAGAAGTGGATGCTTTCAAGCGCGCGCTGGCTGCCGGCGTGCGCGGCGAGCAGGCCCTGGCCGCCGCCAGCAAGGCCCACGATCCGCACAGCTACACGCTGCTGACCGGCTTCGAGGACACCGAGATGGCCGACAACGGGCAGGCGGACCTGAGCGGGACGCAGTACGGCGCGCTGCGGTGACGCGATGAACGTCGGGGTTCGGCTGCGCCGCTCACCCCGACCTACAAGCTGCGATCGCGGGCAAGGTTCCCGTAGGTCGGGGTGAGCGCGAAGCCGAACCCCGACGGCCCAGGCTTCAGCCTCAATGCCCGCCGAAATCCACGAACGTGAACACGTCCAGCCCGCCTTCGCGCAGGCGCTGTGAGCCGCCGAGCTCCGGCAGGTCCACGATGGCCGCACCCTCGATCACGGTGCCGCCCAGTTTCTCCAGCAGCTTCTTGCCCGCCATCATGGTGCCGCCGGTGGCGATGAGGTCGTCCACCAGCAGCACGCGCTGGCCCGGCTGGATGGCATCGGTGTGCAGTTCCACCGTGGCGCTGCCGTATTCGAGCTCGTAGGTTTCCTCCACGGTGGTGAAGGGCAGCTTGCCCTTCTTGCGGATCGGCACGAAGCCGACCCCGAGCTCGTAGGCGACCACCGAGCCGAGGATGAAGCCGCGCGCGTCCAGGCCGGCCACCACGTCGGGCCGGCGGTCCATGTAGCGGTGCACGAAGGCGTCGATCAGCACGCGGAACACCTTGGGGTCCTGCAGCAGCGGCGTGATGTCGCGGAACTGCACGCCCGGCGCCGGCCAGTCCGGCACGGTGCGGATGTGGCGGCGCAGGAACTCGCTCACGTGGTGGGGAAAATCGTCGTCCATGGTCATCCTTTGAGCAGCAGCTCCTCGGCCAGCGCCAGCGGTTCGGGGCGGCCCGAAAGCACGAGCGTATCGCCATCTTCCAGCGCCGGATCGGACGCCGGGTCGACGATGCGGCCGTTGCCGCGGCGCAGGCTCACCACGCGCACGCCGTGGCCCGCCAGCCGCAGCTGGCTCAGCCCGCGCCCGAGCGCGCGCGCGCCTAGGGGCAGCGTGATGGTGGCCAGGCGCTCCTGCTCCATCTCCTTCTCGCCCTGGTCGTCGGCGCCGTGGAAGTAGCCGCGCAGCAGGTTGTAGCGCGCATCGCGCTGTTCCTGCACCAGGCGCAGCACGCGCCGCATGGGCACGCCCACCAGCGCCAGTGCGTGGCTGGCGAGCATCAGGGAGCTCTCCAGCGTCTCGGGCACCACCTCGGTGGCGCCGGCCTGCTGCAGGCGCTCCAGGTCGAAGTCGTCCTGCGTGCGCACGATCACCGGCACCTGCGGCGCGTGCGAGCGCGCGCTGGCCAGCACCTTCATCGCGCTGGGCACGTCCAGGTAGGTGATGACCACCGCGCTCGCGCGGCCCAGGCCCGCGGCGATCAGCGCCTGCAGCCGCGCGGCGTCGCCGAACACCACCGAGTCGCCCGCCGCGGCCGCCTGCCGCACGCGGTCCGGATCGAGGTCCAGCGCCATGTAGGGAATGCTCTCCTGGTCGAGCATGCGCGCCAGGTTCTGCCCGCAGCGGCCGTAGCCGCAGATGATCACGTGCTTGTTGGCGTTGATGGACTTGCGCGCGATGGTGGTCATCTGCAGCGACTGCATCAGCCACTCGCTCGCCACCAGCTTCATCACGATGCGGTTGCTCCACTGGATCACGAACGGCGTGGCGATCATCGAGAGCACCATGCTGGCGAGGATCGGGTTGAGCAGCCCCGGCGGCACCAGCCCGTTCTGGTTGGCCATCGCCAGCAGCACGAAGCCGAACTCGCCGGCCTGCGCCAGGTACAGGCCGGTGCGCAGCGACACGCCGGTGGTGGCACCGAACACCTTCGCCAGGCCGGTCACCAGCAACAGCTTGAACAGCAGCGGCACCGTCACCAGCAGCAGCACCAGCCGCCAGCTCTCGAACACCGGCCGCCAGTCCAGCAGCATGCCGATGGTGATGAAGAACAGGCCCAGCAGCACGTCGTGGAACGGGCGGATGTCGGCCTCCACCTGGTGCTTGTATTCGGTCTCGGAGATCAGGATGCCGGCGATGAAGGCGCCCAGCGCCAGCGACAACCCGGCCATCTCCGTCAGCCAGGCCAGGCCCAGCGTGACCAGCAGCATGTTCAGCACGAACAGCTCGTCGCTCTTGCGCCGCGCCACCAGGGTCAGCCACCAGCGCATGGCCCGCTGGCCACCCACCAGCAGCAGCGTGATCAGGCCGGCGGCCTTGAGGCTGGCGATGCCCAGCGCGCGCAGCATTTCCTCCGGCGGGCTGCCCAGCGCCGGGATCAACACCAGCAGCGGGACCACCGCCAAGTCCTGGAACAGCAGCACGCCGATCACGCGCTTGCCGTGCTCCGACTCCAGTTCCAGGCGCTCGGACATCAGCTTCACGACGATGGCCGTGCTGCTCATGGCGAGCGCGCCGGAGAGCACCAACGACGCCTGCCACCCGAGCGGAAACCAGCCGGGCAGCAGCATCGCCAGCGCCAGCACGCCCAGCGTGCCCGGCACGATGGTCAGCAACACCTGCGACATGCCCAGGCCGAACACGTGCCCGCGCATCGCGCGCAGCTTGGACAGGTTGAATTCCAGGCCGATCACGAACATCAGGAACACCACCCCGAACTCGCCGAGGTGGCGCACCTGGTCGGAGTCCTGCGCCAGGGCCAGGGCGTTGGGCCCGATCACGACGCCCACCACCAGGTAGCCCAGCATCGGCGGCAGCTTCAGCGAGCGGCAGGTGACCACCCCGAGCACCGCGGCCAGCAGGTAAAGCAGGGTCAGCTCCAGGGAGGTCATCCATGGATGCTATCGCGCCCCGGGTCGGCCCCCCTAGCCTGCGCCCCTAGAATCCCGGGATGACTCCAGCTGCCTCCCCGAACGCGCCGGCGACGGATGCCCCGGCCTTCGACGGCGGGCGTGCATTGCGCCTCGCCCACGAAACCCTCGACATCGAGGCGGCGGCGCTGCTGGGCTTGAAGGAGCGCACCGGCGACAGCTTCGTGCAGGCGGTCGCCGCGCTGCTCAAGGTGCGCGGCCGCGTGGTCGTGATGGGCATGGGCAAGAGCGGCCACATCGGCCGCAAGATCGCCGCGACGCTCGCCTCCACCGGCACGCCGGCGATGTTCGTGCACCCGGCCGAGGCCAGCCACGGGGACCTCGGCATGATCAAGGCGGTGGACGTGGTGCTGGCCATCTCCAACGGCGGCGAGAGCGACGAGATCACCGTGATCCTGCCGGTGCTCAAGCGCCTGGGCGTGCCGCTGATGGCCATGACGGGCAACCTCAAGTCCACGCTGGCGCGCCACGCCGACATCGTGCTCGATACCGGCGTGGCCAAGGAGGCCTGCCCGCTGAACCTGGCTCCGACGGCCAGCACCACCGCGCAGCTGGCCCTGGGCGACGCGCTGGCGGTGGCGCTGCTCGACGCGCGCGGCTTCGAGGCCGAGGACTTCGCGCGCTCGCACCCGGGCGGCGCCCTGGGCCGCAAGCTGCTGACCCACCTGAGCGACGTGATGCGCAAGGGCGACGCGGTGCCGCGCGTGGCGCCGGACGCGTCCTTCCCGGACCTGATGCGCGAGATGAGCGCCAAGGGCCTCGGCTCCTCGGCGATCGTCGATGAGTCCGGCCGCGTGCTGGGCATCTTCACCGACGGCGACCTGCGGCGCCTGATCGAGAAGGGTGTCGACTTGCGCAGCATGCGGGCGCGCGACGTGATGCACGCCAACCCGCGCACCATCCTCGACACCGTGCTCGCGGCGGAAGCCGCACAGATGATGGAGCAGTACCGCATCACCAACGTGCTGGTGGTCGATGCGCAGGGCGTGCTGGTGGGCGCGGTCAACAGCAACGACCTGATGCGGGCCAAGGTCATCTAGTGGCGCCGGCCCTCAGCTTCCCGCCCGAGCTGCTGCTCGCCGCGCAGGGCATCCGCGTCGCCTTCTTCGACGTCGACGGCGTCATGACCGATGGCGGCATCCTGTTCTCCGACGAGGGCGAAACCCTCAAGCGCTTCCACATCCTGGACGGCCTGGGACTCAAGCTGCTGCAGCGCGCGGGCATCACGCCGGTGGTGATCACCGGCCGCGACTCGAAGCCGTTGCGCCGCCGGCTGGAAGCGCTGGGCGTCGCGAACGTGCACTACGGCACCGAGGACAAGCGCCCGGCCGCCGAGAAGACGCTGGCGGCGCTGGGCCTGGACTGGTCGCAGGCGGCCGCGATGGGCGACGACTGGCCCGACCTGCCGGTGCTGCGCCGCTGCGCCTTCGCGGTGGCGCCGCCTAACGCGCACATCGAGGTGCGCCACGCCGCGCGCTACGTGACGCAGGCCGCGGCCGGCCAGGGCGCGGCGCGCGAGTTCTGCGACCTGCTGCTGGTGGCCTCGGGCCGCTATGCGCAGCTGCTGGAGGGGTACCAGTGAGCTCGCGCCTGCGCGGGTTCGGCCGCGTGTGGGACCGCATGACGATGTACCTGCCCATCATCCTGATGGGCCTGCTGGCGCTGGGCACCTACTGGCTGGCCCGCAACACGCCCAGCCTCGGCACCGCCGGCGGGACGGAGCGCGCGCCCGAGCACGAGCCCGACTACTTCCTGCGCGGCTTCTCCGTGAAGACCTTCGATCCCAAGGGGCGGCTGCAAAGCGAGATCTACGGCCGCGAGGCGCGCCACTACCCGGACACCGACACCACCG